>JALHUM010000200.1 GCA_022865905.1 Anaerolineales bacterium
TTCTGATGCGCGTCTGGAAAGATTATTTTGCCGGATCTAACCCCCTGTACCCCCCTTCCCTACCAGGGAAGGGGGGTACAGGGGGGATAAGTACAGAGCTTATGGTTACCGAGAACGGCGTTCCGGTGCCGGATGGCGTGGATTTCGACGGGCGCGTGCGTGACGAGCGCCGCATCCGCTATCTAAAGAATCACATCGCCCAGGTACATCGCGCCATCGCAGACGGTGTACCGGTGAAAGGCTACTTCCACTGGTCGCTGATGGACAACTTCGAGTGGGCGCTGGGATATGGTCAGCGTTTTGGGATGATTTATGTGGATTACAAGACGCAGAAACGGACGGTGAAGGATAGCGGGCGCTGGTATGCGGACGTGATTCGTGAGAATGGCTTTGAGCTTTAGCCACAGATTACACAGATTATCACAGAATTTTTTGGATGAGATATGGCTGAGTTTCTATACAAAGAATTGACTTATGCCATCATTGGCGCGGCAATGGAAGTGCATAAAATTCTTGGCGGCGGTTTTCTGGAAGCCGTTTACCAAAAAGCATTGGCTTACGAATTGTGCTTATGCAATATTCCATTCGAAGAGCAAGTACGTCTTCTCGTCTACTACAAAGAACAACTGGTCGGCGAGTACATTGCAGATTTCGTAATTGACGGCAAAGTTATCGTCGAGAATAAAGCTGTCTCAACCCTGACCGAGGCCCATACCGCCCAAACCATCCACTATCTTGCAGCCACCAAACATAAAGTAGCGCTTCTTATCAACTTCGGCAGCAAGTCACTCGAACACCGCAGCTTGGTCCTAAAAAATACGTGTAATCTGTGCCAATTTGTGGCAAAATAGGAACCCCCATGCGAAAAATTATCCTCCCCCTACTCGTTTTCGCAATCGTGTTTCTCGCCGTCTCCCCTGCCTCTGCCAGCGACACCCTGCGCGTCTACTACGCCGGGCCGGAGGACAGCGTGAAAACAGCTCTCGAACTGGCAGCCTTCACCTTCGTGGACGACCCGGCACAGGCGGACGTGTTCCTGCTCAATGGCGTCATCCCGGACACGGCAGCGGTCGCGGCGCGACTGGAAACAGGCGCGGGGCTGGTACTCATCCTCGGCCCAGGCATCACCCAGAGCCAGGTTGAAACGCTGCTCGGATTTCCGATAAGCCTGGAAAAACGCGAGGAAGCGGTCAGCCTGACCGAGGTCAAGGGCCTCGAAGATCCCATCCTCCAACAGATCGCCTGGAATGGCGCGCCGCAAGTGCGCGAGCGCTATGAAGTGATGACACCCATCTCCGCCCTCCAGCCGCTAGTCAGCGCATACGAGGATGGCTCTTGGGTATTGTGGAGCGCCAAAGGGGGTAAAGCGCTCATCTTCACCGCCTTCCTGACCGACCAGTTCAACCCGCAAATCCAGGATTGGGCATATTACAACTACCTGATCTATTTCCTGACCATCCGCGCTGCCGGGCAGACGCCACTCTCGTTCGCCGATTATCCTGGCTCGCCCGTCCCACACGACCAGGAGCGGAATATCTTGCTTGCCTTGATGGGTTTGATGCTGGTCACGACTTTCGCAGTGTTTTTCGTAGTGCGGCGCTACAGTCTGAAACATCCCGAGGAACTGGATAAAATCGTCTCGGACCGTAACAGGTTCGAGGTCCGCGAAGCGAAGACGGAATGGGAAGAGGTCGGGTTCCACCGCCCGCTCGGCGGGTTCCTGGTCGCCTTGAGCATCGGCCTCGTCCTGTTCATCCCGCTCATCATTTACCAGAACCTGATCCTGCCGTCCTTCATCCTGCCATCTGCACAGGCGCTCGGCATCTGGGGGCGCGTGACGCAGTTCTTCAACCTGGCGTGGTTGTTCTTTGACATGGGAACGAGCGTGGCGTTCATCAAATACCTGTCCGAGTACCGCGTGCGCGACCCCAAGAGGGGCATCCAGTATGGACAGGTGTTCATCTGGTGGCAAGCGCTTTCTGGCGCAGTACAGGTGGCGCTGGTCATCGGCCTGGCAAGCACACTGGCGCCGAAATCGGCTTTTGCGCTGTACGCCTGGAGCGTGATCATCCACGCCTTTATCCAAATCCCCGGCTTCTACCAGATCTTCCGCCACGCGCTGACAGGCTTCCAGCGGCTCGACTACAGCCGCCTGCTCGACATCGGATTGAACATGATCCTGCCGATGCTCGTCCAGCCAATATTCGTGACCATCATGTTCGCCTGGGGACGCACACATCCGGTCTTCGGCAGCGCGATGGGCGGACTGCTCGGCCTGGGCATTGCGGCTTACGCCGCAGAACTTCTGACCTTCCTATGGGGGATGTGGCTCTACCGGCGGGTCGGATACAATTCCCGTATCCTGTTCCTGGCCCACTTCGATTGGGAAGTGGTCAAAACCAGCTTCAAATTCGGCGTCTTCGAAATGCTCGGCTCGGCGGCCTGGTCGTTTGGACAGGCAGCGGAGGTGGCCATCACCCAAGCGCGGTTGATCAACTATACCGAAATCTGGGGCAACTGGGGTATGGCGCAGAACTTCATCTTCGCCTTCAACGTCACGCAGACGCTCAACGACGGCGTCATGCCGGCCATTTCGGAGGCCATCTCGAACGGCAAGCGCATTTTGAGCCAGTATTACAGTGCGATGGCATACAAATATAACGCACTGCTCAGCGCCTTCATCGGCGCGGTGCTGCTGGCGGTCGCGCCGCGCTTCATCCTCGGCTCGACAGGCGTGGAATTCCAACGCGCTGCCGTCTACGTAATCCCGCTAACCATCTGGGGCGCGGTCCAGTTCCCTTCGTGGGTGGGCGATAACGTGCAACTGGGAGCCAACAAACCCTATCTCAAATCCATCCTGGTTTTCTCGGAGCAGGTCATCCGCATAGTGCTGGCCTGGATTTTACTGGCGCGTTTCCAGGTCACGGCATTGATCATCGCCTACTTCGTCGGCCTGTTCGCGAAAGGGATCACCGCCTACTTCGTCAACCATAAGCTGTGCTTCCCCCAGCGCTTCTACGTCTGGCAGTCGTTGATCGCGCCGCTACTTGCAGCCGCCGCACATTTCGGGATTCTATCGCTGATAAACGGCTTTATTTGGCAAGGCGACCAGATCACCAGCGTGCTGATCTTCCTGATCGGTATCCTGCCGAGTTTCCCTCTCTTCATGTTCCTGTACGGACTGTTCGGCGGCTGGGATAAGGATACGCTCGACGAACTGAAAGACGCGGTCGCGCTGACCGGCGGCATGCGCTGGCTGACGCGCTGGGGCATGTACGAGCCGACCGCGCTGGGCGCGCGGGTCAGTCCGCTGAATGGACGCTTCCCGATTACCAACCGGGTCGCGGCGATGGAGGAGGCAAGGATGTTGACGAAGGAGAAAGTGAGACTATGAACAAGCCCAAAATGATTCTTGCGCTGGTTCCACATCCCGATGACGCCGAATTCTACGCCGGCGGGACGATCGCCAAGATGATCGGGGAGGGAGCGCAGGCGGTAATCGTGATCGCCACCGATGGGCGCAGGGGTTCCTTCCAACAAGATTGCGAGACCCTGATCCGACTTCGCCGTGAAGAGGCGAAACAGGCCGCTGTCGTCCTAGGAGCCGAACCGCCGTTAATGCTGGGGCATGCAGATATGGAACTGGACGCCCTGCCGCCCGGATTCCTGCGTGAGCAGTTTGTGCGCCTGATCCGCCAATACAAACCCGACGTGGTCGTCGCCGAAGACCCATTTGCGCCTGACGAAGTCCACCCCGACCATCGCGCCGTGGCTTGGGCCGCCTCTGACGCCATTTCCTACGCCTCGCTGCCGTTGGTGCATCCCGAGCATCTGGCCGAAGGGTTGCAACCCCATTTCGTACTCGAGAAATATTTCTATGCAGAAAACCCCTCCGGCGCCAACAAGATCGTGGATGTCACTGACACGATGGAAAAGAAACTGGCAGCCCTGGCCGAGCACAAGACCCAGATCACCTTTCTAGTCGAGGATGTACTACGACAAGCGCGCCTCGCCGGACTGGATTTGGATGCACTGCTTGGAGAATCCCTGGATACTCCTATGACAGCCGTTGCCTGGGCATTGAAAGCGCAGGCGAGCAAA
>JALHUM010000201.1 GCA_022865905.1 Anaerolineales bacterium
CTCGGTGACCGGGTCGAGGCTGCGCAGGTAGGAGCGCAGGGCAATAACGTAGGCTATGGCGAACAGGGCCGGGGTCAGCAGCAGCGACCAATGGTAGCGCGGCGCGAACAGGAACGGCATGATCAGGAAGATGAGCGAGCCGACCACCAGGTTGAGGCCGGGACTGAACAGGTAGTTCACTTCGCGCACGTCGTTGGTGGCGCGCGCCATCGTGTCGCCGACTGGCTGGAGGCTGTGGAAGGTCATGCTCTTGCCGAGCAGGGAAACGTAGAGTTCGTCGCGCACGTCGCGCTCGATCTTTTGGGCCATCAGTTCGGCGCCAAAGTTGCGTCCCAGTTGCAAGATGGCGCGGATGATCTGCGAGCCGCCCATGATGAGCGCCAGCGGGAGCAGGACTTTTATCTCGGGCGGCGTTTTCAGCATGGCATTGAAGGCGTCGCCGGTCAGCACCGGCACGTAGGCAGCCAAAGCGGCATTGCCGACCGCGCCGATGAACATGATGAGCACCAGCCACCAGTAACGAAAAGTATGTGAGACCACCCAGCGCAGGGGGCTGCGCTGGTCCGAGGTGTGGCGGCGGGTTAGGGTGAATTCTGCAGGTGAGGCGAGGGAAGTCATGGAAAGTTACTTTTTTACCCAGCCCAGGCTGATCCGTCCGCGTTCAGGCTCGATCTTCAGGATTTTGACCTGGATTATGTCGCCGACCTTGAGCATCGCGGCGGATGGGACTTGCGAGCGGTGCAGCAAACCATCATGCTTGACGCCAATGTCCACGAAAGCGCCAAAGTCCACCACGTTGCGCACCGTGCCCTTCAGGATCATACCAGCGGTCAGGTTGTCCATGGAGAGCACGTCCGAGCGCAAGATGGGAGTGGGGGTATCGGCGCGCGGGTCGCGGCCGGGACGGACGAGTTGTTCCAGGATATCCTGCAAGGTGGGGACGCCGCAGCCGAGTTCGGCGGCTAGGGTCGCGACCGGTTTGTGCGCCAGCAACGCCTCCAGGGCCGGTTTGCGCTCCGTCGGGGTTGACCTGGGCGTCAAACCAGCCAGCTTGAGCACCTGCTCGGCCACGCCGTAACTTTCGGGATGGATTGCGCTGGCGTCCAGTGGGTTGTCACCCTGGCGCACGCGCAGGAAACCGGCTGCCTGCTCGAAGGCTTTCGGCCCCAGCCCGGGCACCTGGCGCAGGTCGGCACGCGAGCGGAAGACGCCCTGATTGTCGCGGTAGGCGACGATCTTCCCGGCCAGCTTCGGCCCCACGCCAGCGACGTAGGTCAGTAAAGCCGGGCTGGCCGTGTTGACATCCACGCCGACGGCGTTGACCGCGCTTTCCACCACGTCGCCCAGGGCGGCCGAGAGCTGAGCTTGATCCACGTCGTGCTGGTACAGACCCACGCCAATAGATTTGGGGTCAATCTTGACCAGTTCGGCCAGCGGGTCCTGGGCGCGGCGGGCAATCGAGACCGCGCCGCGCAGGCTCACGTCCAGGTCGGGCATTTCGGCGCGGGCGAGGGGACTGGCAGAGTAAACTGACGCACCGGCTTCGTTGACGATCAGGTATTTGATGGAGGGCGCGCCACGCGTCAGCTCGGCGACCAATTTCTCGGTCTCGCGCGAGGCGGTGCCGTTGCCAATCGTGACCAGCGTGACGTCGTGCCTGTCCGCCATTTCCTGGAGCGATTCCAACGCCGCATCCCATTTCTTCTGCGGCTCGTGGGGATAGATGGTGGCGGTGTCGATCAGCTTGCCGGTCGGGTCAACCACAGCGACCTTGCATCCGGTGCGAAAGCCAGGGTCAATTCCCAAAACAGTGTGGAATGCCAGCGGCGGCTGTC
>JALHUM010000202.1 GCA_022865905.1 Anaerolineales bacterium
CAGGACCTCCGGCCGGCTGACCCTCAAAACGACCGGATTCTCGAACCGCGCCTCGGTACCGTTAAGCTCCCAGCGTTTGAGCGCTTTGATGAACGCAGGCGGGATTTCTGCGGCGGCGTTCTTCGCCAGCAGGCTGAGCAATTGACTGACTTTCAGTCCCTGCTCCTGGGCCTTCTTTAGCGAGCGGGTGCTGACGCGGTACCGGTATTCGTCTGGCTTTTCTTCTTCCCATTCGCAGAAACGGGAAATCTGGTATCTGGCCGCGCGGGGGACCGAACGCGGCACACTGATCTTGCCGCTGGAAGTAACCGTCAAATTTCACTTTTCGTCAAATGTCGAAAGTCGAAAGTCAGACGTTTGACTTTTGACATTCGACACTTTGAATGCCGTCGGGATCCCGCCCTCCTCCGCACAGGCCAATTCCACCATCCCCAGCCAGAACAGCGGCCCGCTGATGAAATAGCGGATGAGCGCCCCGTCCACCTCATCCCAGTGATCGAAGCCGCTCAGGTAAGTCTCGCTATCGGCGCGACGGATAAACCAGGAGTCGTAATCTCCGGCCGGGCGCTGGTAGTCAGGATATTTCTCCTTGATAGCGTGGACGAAGGCGGGCAGGCTCCACCATTGGTTCTCCGGAATGGCATCCAGCAAAACGAGCAGGAATTCACGTGTGACAAGCGGCTGGTTGGTCCATTCTCCTTCGCAAAGGAGGCCGGGGAGCAAATGCAACTCGTTGAAGCTCTTGCTCGTCTGCCAGGCGCTGACCAGCATCTCCAACGCGTCCTTGCGCGAGGCTTCAAGAAAAACGCGCACCGGCTCGAGTTGGACCCCACCACTTCGGTTTTGCTCAGTGCGAGCCCCGGCCCCTCCGCCACGGAGGGAGGGGAGAATAAGTTTGGCAGTCGAAAGGAACTCTGTTACCACATGGACGGGGATGGGCGTCTCCGGCGGCATCAATCCCATGCGTAACGCAGCCAACAACGTGCAGGCATCATCCAAAATCCGGTCATCGGCAGGGAGGATACGGGCGCGTTCCTTCAGCGAGGCTAGGCGTCCGAGCGGAGGAGCACTCACTACAGAGAGCACAGAGGCCACAGAGATTTTCTGTTCTTCTTCTCTGTTCTCTCCGTGTTCTCCGTGGTGAATTAAGGGAAGCAAATCATCAGGGATATAAGCAAATTCCTGCACGCCGGAGGGGGTATCGAAAAAGGCACGCGCAAGCAGGGCGCGGTAGAAAAGTGTCTCCGCCACAGAAATAGGATGCAAGTAAGGCTGCTCCCGGTCGCGGCGGCCTGAGCCGATCTCGCGTATCTCACCGAAGCGCCGGACGAAGGTTGCCCAGGGGATACGTCCACCCCCCTCAGCCAGAACATTGAGCGCGGAAAGAGCCTCAGCGGAGAGAGCGTCCACGATCTCTCCAACAAGCGCCGGGTCGAGGAGCGCGGCGGCCAGTTCGGTGAGAGCTGCATCCATCTCGATAGAGGCCAGTTCCATGCCCCATAACGAGGTCACGATTCGTAGGTGGCCGAGGTCACGGGATTGGAGGGATTGGATGAGGTCGGGCATATCTTATGTTGAGGGGGGTGCACCCCGAGGTGCGCCCCACCTATCGGACGACTCTCAGCGCGTTGGGTACGACTTCTATAGAGAGTTGCCGCAAATTGGAGCCGAAGCCGGTGAAAATCTCCCCATCCGCATGGATGTAAATCGAGCGGTCGGAAGTCATGCTCATTTTGCGGCAGGTCCCCATCCGGACTGGCTTGAAACGCCCGTGCGTGCCTTTCATGACTTCGGGGATCAGGCGGAACATCATCGGGCGGGAGACCTTGCGGATGGTGGCGTAGTGAAGGATGCCGTCGTCAAGGCGCGCTTCCGGGGCGACAAGGAAGCCGCCGCCCTCGCGCGGACCATTGCAGAGGGTTAGCATCAGGGTAGGCAGGTCCCAGGTCTCGGATTCGGTTTCGACGTGCAGGCCCATCGGGTCGAAGTTCAGGATGATGGTCTGGATGACGGCCGTAAGGTACATCAAGAAACCGCGCACGATGGGCAGCTTGTGTGAGCGGATTGTCACGATGGCGTCGAAGCCGAGGCCGAGCGTGTTGTCGAAGTATTCCTTGCGCCCATCTTCTTCGGTCAGCAGGCCCAGGTCAATTGGCGTCGCTTCGCCGCTCAAGGCGTGTTTGAGAGCCACCTCAGGCTCGGCAAAGGCTCCGACAGCATGGGCAAAGTCGTTGCCCGACCCGGTCGGGACGATGCCCAGGAGCGGGCGATCCCTGGCTGGAATCTGCATCAAGCCATTAATCACCTCGTGCACTGTCCCATCGCCGCCGACCGCAATGACCATATCGTAGCCTTGTTCACCGGCCTGGCGCGCCAGCTCGATTGCGTGGGTCGGGTAGACCGTGCCGCTCCAATCCGCATGACCATATTCGGCAACGATGGGACGCAGGTCTTTGGCAACCTTCCAGGCGTTGCCCATGTTCGCCATTGGGTTGAGGATGAGTTTGACTTTACGGGCCATAGGAGAAACTCCTCTCGCTGATTTTGATCGAATTATAGCCCCAAAACAAAACGAGGGCTCATGCTGCGAGGCCTTCGTAAAGGAGCAAAAGGATCAATTCAACAGCACAGGATAGCTGAGGGTATAATCAAGACAATTCTTCGAGGAGGATACAATGACGACAAATCCAAAGCCTCTTCCCCCGCGCGCCACGCCCCTCCGTCCGCGCCGACGGGCGATCATCGTCGGCGCCTCTAGCGGGATCGGGGCGGCACTGGCGCGCCATCTGGCACGCGATGGGTACATGTTGGCGCTGCTGGCCCGGCGTGCCGATTTGCTGGCAAACCTGTGTGACGAGATCAACAGCGCGGCAGGAGAAACCCGCGCCCTGGCTTACCCTCACGATGTGACCGATTACGATTCCGTGCCCGACCTGCTGCAAAGGATCCTCGTTGACCTGGGAGGCCTCGACCTGTTCGTGTACAATACAGGCATCTCCCTCCCTGTTGGGCTGAAAAAGTACGATTTCGAGAAAGACCGCCGCACCACGGAAGTCAATTATTTGGGCGCGCTGGCCTGGCTCAACCCGGTGGCAGCCATGTTCCAGAACCTGAAAAGCGGACAAATCGTCGGACTTTCCTCGGTGGCCGGTGAGCGCGGGCGCGTTGGCAATCCATCCTATAATGCCTCCAAAGCGGCCCTGACCTGCTACCTGGAAGCCCTGCGCAACCGGCTCAGCCGTTACGGCGTGAACGTGCTGACCGCCAAACCTGGCGTCGTTGACACCAACATGATCGTCAGCGCGAAAAGCACCTTCTGGGTCATCTCCGCCGAGCAGGCCGCAGCTGACATTTGCCGCGCCATCCGCAAGCGCAGGCAGCAGGTCTACACACCGGCGCGCTGGCGGCTGGTCATGCTCATCGTGCGGAACATCCCTTCGGTAATCTTTCGGCGGTTGATATTCTAACCTTATGAACACCACCCTTCCCTATGAAAAGCTGACCCTGCTCGAAAACTTCGGCCATTCGCTGCGCAGCCCGGCTTATCTTTTCCAGCCAACCGAGGCGGAAGAGATCAGCCAGGTTTTCAAAATGGCGAAGCAGCACGGCATGACCATTACCCTGCGCGGCGCGGGACGCAGCTACAATGACGCGGCCCTCAACGGCGGAGGGATCGTGCTGGACCTGCGGCAGGTCAACCGCATCCTGGCTTGGGACCCGGCGACGGGCCTCCTCCAGGCCGAGCCGGGCGTCACGCTCCAGCAGTTGTGGCAAACCATCCTGCCGGATGGCTGGTGGCCACCGGTCGTCTCCGGCACGATGTTCACCACCCTGGGCGGCTGCCTGGGCATGAACATCCACGGCAAGAACAACTTCCGCATGGGCACCCTCGGCGAACACGTATTGGAGTTCACCATCCTGCTGCCCACCGGCGCGGAAGTGACGTGCTCGCCGAAGAAGAACGGCGACCTGTTCCGCGCCTGCATCGGCGGGATGGGAATGCTGGGCGTTTTCACATCCATCACGCTCCGGATGAAGAAGATGGCTTCGGGCCTGCTCGAAGTCCACGCCTTCCCGGTGCGCAGCCTGGACGAACAACTCGAAGCGCTGCTCGACGGCGCGACGGCGCATGATTACGTCGTTGGCTGGCTGGACGCCACTGCGCGAGGGAAAGGCCTGGGGCGCGGCCAAATCCACGCCGCCGACTACCTCCACGAGGGCGAAGATCCGAATGCAAAAAAGACCATGACGGTGGAGTACCAAACCCTGCCAGCCACCCTATTTGGCGTCTTCCCCAAATCAATCATTCATTACTTCATGGCCCCCTGCATGAACAACTTGGGCGCGTGGGCGGTCAATACGGTCAAGTACATCATGGGACTGCGCCAGGGACATTTCAACCAGCCGCATGCCGCTTTCCACTTCCTGCTCGATTACGTCCCGGACTGGGAGCTGGCTTACGGACGGAACGGCCTAATCCAGTACCAATCGTTTATCCCCAAAGAGACCGCGCGCGAGGCCTGGACCGAGATACTGGAGCTATCTCACCGGCGCGGCTTGCCCTCCTACCTGGGCGTGACCAAGCGCCATCGGCCCGATAACTTCCTGCTGACTCACGCGGTGGATGGCTATTCGCTGGCGCTGGATTTCAAAGTGATGGAGGGCAATCGCTCCGAAATGGCGCAGATGCTCCAAGATTTCGACCGCATCACGCTGGAGGCCGGCGGGCGCCTCTACTTTGCCAAGAACAGCGAGACGACGCCAGAGACCGCCGTCCGCTTCCTGGGCGAGGAGACTGTGAGAAAGTTCCGCACTCTGAAAAAAAACTGCGACCCGCATAATCTGCTGGAATCGGATTTGTATCGGCGGGTATTTGAATGATTTTCAGTACTTCACGAAAGGATTCCTAGTGGCAACTCTAGTCGCTTTTTGCGGCACGACTGAAGTCGTCACTACGTTTTCGTGATCTACTGATTTTCGATTTGACTTTTTCGAGGATACTCGGTACACTTTTGACAGATCATGTGTTTCGTTAAGGAGGAATCATGGCTGCTCAATTTCAACTCGTCATGCGCTCCGGCCCGAACGTGGGGAAGGTTTCTCCGCTTGAGGCGACCGAGATCAGCATCGGCCGCGAAATGGGCAATGTCATCGTCATCAGCGACGCCGAGGTATCCCGCAGGCACGCCAAGCTGACCTGGCAGGGCGCAGGCTATTTTATCGAGGATGCCGGCTCGACCAACGGAACATTTGTCAACAACCAACGGATCAGCGCGCCGCACGCCTTGAAAGCGGGCGACTTGGTTTCGCTGAGTGAGAACATCACCCTGGCCTTCGAGGCGACCGGCGATTCGAATGCGACCGTGATCTCGTCCTCGGCTCGCGCGATGAAAACAATCCTGGCCGCATCGCAGCCGGTTCCGCCCCCACTACCTCCGGCATACGCGCCAGCTCCCATACCCGCTTATCCTGCTCAACAGCCGGTCGCGCCGCTGCCTGCACCCTCGCAGCCAGCCAAGATGGGTTCCAAAATCTGGCTGATCTTGGTGGTGCTCCTGGTACTCTTGATCTGCGCCTGTGTTGCCGCTTTCGCGGCCATTGACTACCTGCAATTGTGGTGCAGCCCGTACTTGAGTTGGCTCACGAACATCATCTCTCCCATAATTGGAGGCGGCGTTTGCCCATAATGGTAGCCAGAAGCTACCAGAACAACATCAACATAGCTGCATCCCGCAGGTTGACAAACCTTGCGGGAAGTTTTTTTTAATTTTCGGCTGTAAGCACATCCAACAAGACATTCACCCCCTTTAGCGCCCTCTCAGCTTGTTCATATTCTCCGGCGCGCAGGCTGCGGTCAGCATTGACGAGCATCGCTTCGATCAGGCGATTGTCCACGCCGCTTGGATGGCGCAGAAAATCGGCCACGATGCCGCGTTGACTCATCGTCATGTAATCCGGCAGCCAGGCAGTCATGAAATAAGCCGAAGGATCGAGGGCCTGTTGGTAACGGCGGACGGTATCGTAGAATTGCACGCTCAGACGCAAGTCGTCGCGCACGTCGGCGGGCACCGTCTGGCCTCTCAGGAAATCGAGATAGCTCCCCTCCAGCTCCGTAAACGTGATCCCAAAATGCTCCTGCAAAGCCGCATCAATAGCCTGCGAGTCGCGTCCA
>JALHUM010000025.1 GCA_022865905.1 Anaerolineales bacterium
CCGTTTCAGGCCGTTCAAGATGATCGGCGTCGCGTCGCGCGGGCCGATGTAACCGACGATTCCACACATGGGGGATCCCTCCGAAATAAAGTGTCACGTGTCAGGTGTCAAGTGTCATGTGCCGTGTGGGTATACCTGGCACGTGACACTGGAACACTTGACACAGTTGTCCGCCACCTTTCGTATCTTTGTCCGCGCAGTCGCCTGCGCGATGTTGTCACGAAAGTCTGGTTGTGGAGGGAAAGAGATCGGGGCGTGGCATCCCCGGAGGGCTTCCGCTGATCTTTCGATTTTCTCCTTCCTCACCCATCCCCACCCTGCCCTCCCCTACCTTCTCCCGACGGGAGCCCCCTACGGGGGTGCTTCGCGAAGGGAAGGGGAGGTGGCCGCCTGCACCCCGGAGGGGCGAAGGCCGGGAGGGGTAGGTTGAGGGAGAATTAGCTCCGCCTCGCGGCAGAGAACCCTCATCCTCGTCATCCTTCGCCCTTCGACTTACCCTTCGGTTACGGTGTCGCTCAGGGCTCAGGATCATGCGCTGTCTTTCCCGTAACCTTTGAAGCGAACCGTTTCACCTCCGTGCTTTCGAGTGTGAACAGGAATTATACCTGAAAAAATAGGCTGGCAAACATCGCCAGCCCGTATTTTTATTTTTCAGGTGCCAAAAGGTTACTTGACCAGCTCAACAATTGGAATTCCAGGCCACTTGTAGATATAGGGGGGCTGAAGGACGGTACCCTCTGCATCACCACCGAATTCAAATGTCCAACCAACCAACTGGGAACGAAATACTCCAGTATCATAAGTTCCGTTGTATTGAACTGAGGAATTTATGTCTAGTGCTAATATGGTCCCGATCATTTCCAAATGCCCAGTCCCTGCAAATTTAACAGTACTGCCTTGATTGCCGTATGGAAGATAGACCAGCAACCCTGCAGTTGGCCAGCTGGTACACGGTTTCGGGAGACAATCAGGCGGTGCATTGAGTATGATATCGGTATTGCCAGTCCAAGATAATCCTTGATTAAGCATCACGATGGTAACCCCCCCAATCCCGGTTCCCCCGGACCCGACTCTATATGCCGCCTTGTTAAAATTTCCGGTTACGCAATATACGCCCGGAAGCAGGTAGATCTTACCATCAGCTTGCGTCCAACTAGCTGGAAGATCCTGTGGAAGATCATGATAATCATTATAATCACAATCACTTGCAGTCCAATCGTATTTTTGTTTGGGCATCATGATAAGGGGGAGCTTATAGGGAAGTTGAGCCTTGAGAATTTGAGGTGATGGGTAGTCAGAAGGAACATTGAATCCACCCACTGCCATCACCCCAAAGGGAGGATTAAAAGGCATCCCAGTGTCAGGATTTATAGTAGCTATCAGTAGGCTTAGATTATCCGCAACATAAAGGGCTTGAGTAGCATGATTTGAGTTGGAAAACGCGCCCCCACCTACCAGGGTTATATTGGCACCCCCGAAGGTTCGAAGTGTATTTTTTTCAGTGGGAGATAGCCCGCAGATCAGGGCCGCGTAACACAACGAGATTGGTTCGCCTTCCTTGGCGCGTGCAATCGCCTCCACGCAATTATCTAATTGGTTAATACCTACGATGGGCGCGAAGAAAGTATTCACAGTGGAGTGGATGATAACCTGGATATACTCGTTATTGCCGGCGTAAGGACCGCTGGCACCGCTACATCCGGCTATAGGTGGGTTATTTACGTCCACTCTGTTCAATGCGTCGGTGGTAAAATTGTTGTCGGCGGCGCGTGCCCGCGCGACGGTTGACACGAGGGTTGACAAGTCAGCGGGTGGCAAGTCAGGGTTCTTGACTCTTGCCAGGGCACCCGCCAATGCGGCAGAATCGGCGGCGTTCTGGGCACTGCGGCGGTTCGAAAAGACGTTCCCACCGTCAATCGCCAATGCGACCAGGCCGATCATCCCGACGATGGCGAGGACGATCAGGATGAGGGCTTGTCCCCTTTCATAGGAGTGTTTGAGTTTCATATTTGCCTCCGGATTTGTATCATAGAAAACCTTACGGGCACGACGGTATTAAGATGGTGTCTGTTGCTGAAGCAGTGAGCGGGATCGTCTGCCGGCCGATAATTGCACCAATCAGCGGCATGGTCAATTGATAATTATAAGAAACACTGACTGTGACCCACCCACCCGAACAAGGCGTTGTGCTCGTAGTGACGCTGACTGTAACTTTCGTTAAATCATATAGATCAACCGGTTTCGGCTTGGGGGGGCCGGGGGGACCCGAGGCTCCCCGGACACGGCTGACGATCGCACCTGTATTCAATGGATCGATAGACCCATACAATGCGCCCTCCTGGGCGGCATCGCGCACAGCAATATAAGAGAAGAACGCACTGCCCAGGTCAACTGCACCTGCCAGGAGCGTGAGAATAAGGAGTAAAGACAAGGCAAGCTCTACCAGGCTTTGACCTTTTTCTGCATGGTTGAACTTCATGTTTTCCAATTTTACTTCTCACTCCATTTTCAAGTCACGGCAAAATAAGAACGCTGCCGATAATCGTGCGTGCATTGGAGGATGTGATCGGGATCTGGTTCAAGGGAACGATCGCCGCCAGCGGGGTGAATTGGGTCGTCACCGTGACGATGATGCGGTATCTGATGAGGTTATCGGACTTGACCGCATCCGGTGGGCATGCTGAGAAACTGGCGGTGCCGGGGCCGCTGTCATAAGAAATGGTGATTTTTGCATCCTCTATCACACCTATAAAATCCACATTCTGGGCGGCGGCCTTGATCCCGGCACTGTCGCAGTAGCGCACAGTGTCTCCCGCGACGTTCAGACCGGTCGCCGAGCCGTAGCGGGCGGCTTCCCGGCTGGCCGAGATGACGGTGCTGTAGGTGAGGATCAGGCGTCCGACTTCGAGCACGCCGTATACGATCATGAGGAGAATGGGCAGCACCAGGGCAAATTCCACCATGGTTTGCGCTTTTGATCGTCCTATTCGGTTCGACTTGAAAATGCGCATGTGCCTGACTCCGAAAAATCCCTAGCGATCTACTTCTGCACCAGGCTGCTCATCCACATGGGCG
>JALHUM010000203.1 GCA_022865905.1 Anaerolineales bacterium
ATGGGCAGCACCAGGGCAAATTCCACCATGGTTTGCGCTTTTGATCGTCCTATTCGGTTCGACTTGAAAATGCGCATGTGCCTGACTCCGAAAAATCCCTAGCGATCTACTTCTGCACCAGGCTGCTCATCCACATGGGCGCGTAGATCAACAGGAACGTGCTCAAGATGAAAAAGGGGCCGTAAGGGATGAAGACATTGAGCGCCTGTGTTTTATAGCGGCGGGTAAGCAATAGCACCAGGATGATGATTAAGCCAATGGCGCCCGAAAAAAGGATGCCCAGCAGCAGGCCGAACCAGATCAGCGGCCAACCCAGGAGCAGGCCCAGGATGGTCGCCAGGGTGACATCTCCAGAGCCGAGTGCTTCCTCATTATCATTCACTTTGCCCAGCCGCCGGAGGCGCCAGCGGGTGAATAGCCGGCCGAACAGGTAAAAGACGAACATGATCCCAAAGCCCGCCGCGCCGCCGATCAGGGTACTTTGCCAGCCGCGCACGTAAATTCCTGCCAGCGCAGCCAGGATCAACCCGGCGAGGCTGAGCGGACGCAGGATCAGGCGGTGTTCCAGGTCAATGACGGTGACCAGCAGCAGGTAGGTCAGTACTACTAAGCCGAGGGCATAGCCTAAAGTATGGGGCGGCGAAAACCAGATAAAAAGCGATAATGCCTCGGCCAGGACGAGCGTCGCGTACGTGCGCAGGCTGCGCCCGTGTCCGCACTTCGGGCAGCGGCGCAGGAGCAGGGTATCCGTCCAGCGGAAAGGTGCTTTGCATTCCGGGTTCAGGCAGAGCGGCCGGGCGAAGCCATTCGTTGTGCTGAGTCGCAGGGTATGCGGTAACACATCCGCCAGATAATTGATCAGTCCGCCCGCCAGCAGCCCCAAGAAAATGGGGATGAGCAAGCTGAGTTCCATGCTTACATTATAATTGAATTGCACAGCACTTATACTAATGATTTTGCAAGCTTGAACTGCGCATAACCAGTCTAACCCCTTGATTTCGCTTGGCGAATCGCCAAAACTGACTTACAATCGCCTCGTATCTTCTCATAAATTGGGAGAGATGGGGGGCGTGCGGGCAGCTTTGCACCCTTCGGGTATGCTTCGCGACTGCCCGCACGCCCCCAACTCCTCATGTTATCGAGATGATACAACACCTCAGCGCATCGGAGGAGGACCCCATGGAGAAGTTCATCATCGAGGGGGGCATTCCTTTGCAGGGCGAAGTTACGCCCTCTGGAAACAAGAACGCGGCTCTGCCATTATTGGCGGCCTGCCTTTTGACCGAGGCGCCGGTCATCCTGCACAACGTGCCGGACATCCGGGACGTGAGCGACATGCGCATGTTGATCGAGAGCCTGGGTGTGGAGATCGTGGATTTGGGCGGCCGCTCGTGGCGGATCACGGCCCACACCGTCCGCCCGGCCGACCTGGACCCGGACCTGTGTCGCCGCATCCGCGCCTCGATCATGCTGGCTGGCCCGATGACCGCCCGCGCCGGCGAGATGCGCCTGCCGCCTCCCGGCGGAGACGTGATCGGCCGCCGCCGGTTGGATACGCACATCCTGGCGCTAAAAAAGCTTGGCGTGGACGTGAAATATGTGCGTTCATTCGAGTTCAAGGCCAAACGGCTGAAGGGCGCTGAGATTTTACTCGATGAAGCCTCTGTCACTGGCACCGAAAACGTCATCATGGCAGCCGTCACCGCCAAGGGGACGACCCTCCTGCGCAACGCCGCGTCCGAGCCGCACGTGCAGGAGCTTTGCCAGATGTTGAACAGCTTGGGGGCAAAGATAAGCGACATTGGCTCCAACACGCTGCACATCGAGGGCGTGGAAAGCCTGCACGGCGGTGAGTTCAGGATCGGGCCGGATTATCTCGAAGTGGTCAGCTTCATCGGCGCGGCAGCCGTGACGCGCGGGGAGGTGCGCATCCACAATGCCGGGCCGCAATACCTGGACATGGTGCGCATCATCTTCCGCCGCCTGGGTGTAGACTGGACTGTTGACGGCGAGGATATCCTCGTCCCGCCACGGCAGCGCCTGAAGATCGAGCCGGACCTGGGCAATGCCATCCCTGAGATCAAGACCAATGTCTGGCCGGCTTTCCCCACCGACTTGAGCAGCATCGCCATCACGGTGGCCACGCAGGCGCGCGGTAGCATCCTGTTCCACGATTGGATGTATCCGGGGCGCATGTATTTCACGGACAAGCTGGTCTCTATGGGCGCGCAGATCGTCCTGTGCGACCCGCATCGCTGCATTGTCACCGGTCCGACGAAACTGTACGGCGAGAAGGTGGAAAGCCCCGATATCCGCGCCGGCATGGCCCTCTTGCTGGCCGCCCTGGCTGCGCAGGGACAGTCAACGATCCGCAACATCGGTCAGATTGACCGCGGCTATGAGAACGTGGACGGCAAGCTGCGTTCGCTCGGCGCGCAGATCGAGCGTTTGAAGGAAGAGAAAGAGGGAAATAAACGAAATTGGGGATTTGCAAGCATACGCTCGCAAATCCCCAATTTCGTCATTTTAATCACCGAATACTATTTACTGTTTCGGCTGCGCCGTCACTTCCAAGAACTGCCCTACTGCCTCGCGCAGCATCCTCTCGGGAAGCGCCCCCACTTGACGGTGGACGATCTTGCCGCCGAAGATGAACAGCATGGTCGGGATGCCCTGAACCCCATACTGGCTTGCCCAATTGGGATTCTCATCTGTGTTGACCTTGGCCACGATCAGTTTGCCGGCCTGTTCTTTGGCGATCTTATCCAGCATCGGCGCGACCATCTTGCAAGGGCCGCACCACGGCGCCCAGAAGTCTATGATCACGGGTAGCGGGTTCTGCAAAACCGTTTTCTCGAAAGCGGCGTCGGTCACATGGATGGGTTCTTCTATCATTAGATAGCTCCTTAGACTAAGAGACTATACAACTATGAGATGCTCTGTTGCAATCATAATAAAAACTGCGCTGTGTATTTGCGAGCCGCCGCATTTTGGCGGCGAAGCAATCCCCTCGCCGACGGGGAGACTGCTTCGTCGGGTCTCGGTACGGACTTCGTCCTACTCGACCCTCCTCGCAGCGACACGTTAATTTGTGTTTGCAACAGAGCAACTATGAGACTACGAGACTACAAGACTAAGCAACTAAGCAACTAACTCGCCTGGTTGTAGAATACGATATTCGGAATGAATGCGGGCGGCTTTTTCCAACATGATGCCTACCGAGCAATACTTCTCCTCGGAGAGTTGGATGGCCTGTTCCACGTCTTTCGGCTTGAGGCCTTCGCCCCAGAGAAAATAGGTCACTTCGATGTCAGTCCAGATCATCGGGTAAGTCTCAGCCTGCTTGCCGCGCACCTTGACTTTGAAATCGGTCAGGTTAGCGTGCTTCTTCTTTAAGATCGAGACGATGTCCATGCCTGTACATCCGGCCAGGCCTGCCAGCAAGAGTTGCATCGGCCCGACGCCCGGCTTGCCGTCCAACGTGCCCATCTGGACTGTGCCGCCGTCCGCGTTCTCGCCGATGAAGATCAAGCCGCCTTTCCAGGATGCGTTGATCTCGGTCCAACCTTCGCTCATGCTTCCTCCAATTTCCGGCGTGAGTATATCATAATGCGGCATCCAGCCGCAACCAAATGCACATACTTTCACCCTTGCATAAATAGAACTATTGTGCTATAAATGGAAAAGAAGTCAAAAGGAGTCTGCCAGGAAGCACAACCGGGTATTGGCATAACTCTCTTATTATAACCATTCGCTTACCCCTCCCGTTCATCCCGCCTCCATGGCTATTTGTTCCTCCTTTGTTCCTCGATTATTTTTTACTCAAAAATCCTATGCACCTCACCGACGAACAATGGCGCTTGATTGAGCCGATCCTTCCCCCGCCCTCTCCATAGGATACAGTATAATCTGCCCGTTATGGCTGACATTTTCTCACGTTGGAAAGAAGCACTCTCCCGCAGCAGCAAAGCCGCTTTTGGACGCCTGCCTGGCCTGCTCGGCGCGAGCGAGATCACGGACGAAACCTGGGATGGACTGGAAGCTTTGTTGATCCAGGCTGACTTGGGAATCGATACCACTCGATCCGTGCTGGAAGCGTTGAAAGGCGCTGTCCGGACCCGGGGCCTGCGGCGCGCCAGTGAGCTTCAGTCGCTGCTCCAGGCCGAACTTCGCTCCCGGCTGCTCGAACCGCCATTATTTACTTTGACGACGCGACCCTTTGTTATCTTACTTGTCGGCGTGAACGGCTCCGGGAAGACCACGACCGCTGCCAAGCTGGGTCGCCGCTTTGCAGAGGCGGGGTACAAACCCCTGCTCGTCGCGGCGGATACCTTCCGCGCCGCGGCCGTGGACCAGTTGCAGATCTGGGCCGAGCGGTTGAGCCTGCCGTCCTTTGTCGGGCAGGTCTCCGCCGACCCGGGCGCGGTGGCCTACGACGCCATCCAATCCGCAGTTGCCAGGAAGATGGATGTCGTCCTGGTAGATACTGCCGGGCGGCTGCATACCCGTTATAATCTAATGGAAGAACTCAAGAAGGTGCAGCGCGTGGTCGGCAAAGCGCTGCCGGGCGCGCCGCAAGCTGTTTGGCTGGTGCTGGATGCCACCACCGGACAGAATTCGTTGTTACAGGCGCGCGCCTTCAAAGAGGCCGTTGCCGTGACTGGCGTCATCCTGGCGAAATTGGATAGCTCGGCGCGCGGCGGGATGGCCTTCGCCATACAGCATGAGCTTGGCCTGCCGATCCTGTTTGCCGGGCTGGGCGAAAAGGCAGACGATTTGCAGCCCTTCGACCCGGACGCGTTCGTGGAAGGAATCCTGGCTGAATAATATGGATACCAACGTAATTTCTGCTGAAATCATTGCCATGGAAGAAGCTGCGTTGACCCGTTGGGGCAACGGCGATCCCTCTGGCTTTCTTGAAATTTCTGCCCCAGACATCGTCTACTTTGACCCCTATATCCCTCGGCGGATAGACGGCCTGGGTGCCCTGAGTGAATATTATGAGACCATTCGCGGCCAAATCCACATTGACCGTTTCGAATTGCTCAATCCGAATGTGCAGGTAACCGGCGACATGGCGGTTTTGACATTCAACTACACGTCTTATAAGGACAACCAGCCCACCCGTTGGAATTGCACTGAAGTCTACCGGCGGACGGATGGCCGCTGGCAGATTGTCCAGACTCATTGGTCCTACACAGAGGTCTATAAATACCAAATGAATGCTTAGCTCGACAATGTCACATTCGAATTTCACCCCCCTTTCATTCCCCCATGTGCGCCTTCAGCTATCGGTCAAATCCAACTTTCGGCGGCTCATATGGGGGGACAGAGGGGGGTAGATGCGCCGAGAAGCTTAATGGTTGCTCACTGCGCAACCATAATGGTTGCTCACTGCGCAACCATTATGTGACACTATCAAATTAGAAGGGATGTCAGAATGCAAGATTTACTCGAGCGTTTACAAACTGCGGGGGAGATACTTCACCAGCTTATGGTGCGTCTTTGACTTAGCGTCGAAGGAATCTCAGCTCGCGCAATTCGAAAAACAAATAGAATCGTCTGATTTTTGGGAGGACCCCTCGCACGCGCAGCAGGTTATGAAACGGGCTTCCGCTTTGCGCGAGGCGATCGCCTCCTGGCGTGGCTTCGAGCGCAGGATTACTGACGCCTCCGAGCTGGCCGGGCTGGACGACGAGTCCCTGCGCGCCGACCTGGAGAGCGAGGTTGTGGCCATCGAAGCGGAGTTGGACAAGCGCGCATTCGCGGCCATGCTCTCCGGTCCCTACGATGCTGAGGACGCCTTGCTCGCCATTCACGCTGGCGCGGGCGGCACCGACTCGCAAGACTGGACGGAAATGCTCATGCGTATGTATTTGCGCTGGGCCGAGCGCAATGGCTACGAAACCGAGATCTGGGATATGACCGAGGGCGAAGAAGCGGGCGTTAAAAGCGTCACCATCGCTGTCAACGGTCGTTACGCTTACGGCTACCTGCGCTCGGAGAAGGGCGTTCACCGCCTAGTGCGCCTCTCGCCGTTCGACGCCGCCCATCGCCGCCACACCTCGTTCGCCCTGGTGGAGATCCTGCCTCAGGTGGCGATGGACAGCCCCGAGGTCCAGATTGACCCGGCGGATTTGCGGATAGATGTGTACCGTTCGTCCGGCGCGGGCGGGCAGAATGTCCAGAAGAACGCCACCGCCATTCGCATCACCCACCTGCCGACCGGCATCGTGGTCACCTGCCAGAACGAGCGCTCCCAGACGCAGAACCGCGAAAACGCCATGCGCGTCCTGCGCTCGCGCTTGTTGGAGATCGCGACCGCCGAAAAGGAAGAAGAGATCGCCATCCTGCGCGGCGAATACACCAAGGCCGAGTGGGGTAGCCAGATCCGCTCCTATGTGCTGCACCCGTACCAGATGGTAAAAGATCACCGCACCGAATACGAGACCGGCAATACCCAGGCCGTGTTGGACGGCGACCTGGAAGCGTTCATGGAGACTTATCTGCGGCAATCGGGATAGGAGGCGGATTAACGAGGCTTGCCCTGGCGGGTTAGGCCAGGGAGAACGCGGATTTTTTCATTTTCCCGCGTTATTCCGCGTCCAATTTTGTACTTGACGCCTCCACGCTTCACCACTATAATCAGCCCGCTTTGCCAGGAATTATCATCAGCAATTTTGCTTTTTCGGGGAGCTTAACCTCGAAGGAGCATGGAGAGAAAAAGGAGTAAGAAATGCCCCCACAACCGAAGCGCAAACTTTCCAAGGGCCGCCGTGACCGCCGCCGCGCCCACGATGCGCTGGAAACTGCCAACCTGGTCGCTTGCAGTAACTGCGGCTCGATGGCCCTGCCGCACACCGTCTGCCCGAATTGCGGTTTCTATAAAGGCCGCGAGGTGATCGAGATCAAGAAGAAAGAAAAGAAAAAGTAGGGCGGGATCTAATTCCACCACCGGAAACTTCGCGGGTCGTGACACTCACGGCCCGCCGGTGTTTTAAGGAACATGAACCTCGACTTTACACATACCGCCTTTCTTTTCCCTGGCCAGGGTTCACAGGGTGTGGGCATGGGACGTGATCTGGCCGCCTGCTATGAAGCTGCGCGCATGACTTTCGAAGAAGCCAACGAGATACTTGGCTTCGACCTGGCGCGCTTGATGTGGGAGGGGCCAGTAGACGAGCTGAACGACACGCTGAACACACAACCGGCGCTGTACGTTCATTCGATTGCCGCTCACCGCCTCCTTTCCCGCCTCTTACCGGACCCTTCGGCAGGTTCACCTGTGCCTGCGGCACTGGCGCAGGCAGGGCGCGGACCTCGGCCTGTTTTTTGCGCCGGGCACTCTCTTGGCGAACTGAGCGCGCTTACCATCGCCGGCGCGCTGCCCTTCGAAGCTGGTCTGCGTCTGGTGCGACGGCGCGGCGAGCTGATGAAGCGCGCCGGTGAAATTGCTCCGGGCGGGATGGCTGCCATACTGGGATTGGATATCCAGATGCTGGAGACGGTCTGCGCCCAGGCCAGCACCCCGGACGAAGTTGTCCAGGTCGCCAACGACAACTGCCCTGGTCAGGTTGTAATATCGGGCGCCCGGCCTGCGTTGGAACGCGCCCTGGAGCTGGCGAAGGCCGCCGGGGCACGCAGGGCGGTCTTGCTGGCAGTCAGCATCGCGGCCCATTCCCCGCTGATGGCCTCTGTCCAGGCGGAATGGGATGCGGCGGTCGCAGTTGTTCCGCTGAGTAAGGCTGCCGTGCCAGTGGTGGGGAATGTGACGGCGGAGCCGATGACCCGCGCTGACGAATTTCGCGCCGACCTGCGTGCCCAATTGACCTGCCGCGTGCGCTGGACGGAGACGATCCATTTCATGCTAGCGCAGGGTGTGACGACTTTCCTGGAACTCGGCAGCGGAAACGTGCTGACCGGCCTGCTCAAACGGATTGATGAAGGCCCTGCACGCTGGGCGTTGGGAAAGCCGGAAGATTTCGAAAAGTTCATAGTATAATCCCCGGACTGACAAATTTAATCTTTCTCACCAAAAAGGGGCACGAAGTCCCACGAAGGTGTCCAATCAGGAGATGCAGTATGAGTTTGAGTCAGGTTGCCTGTTCGATCGCCGAGTCGCCGACGCTGCGGTTGAACGAAGAGGCCCGCCTGCTGCGCGAGCGCGGCGAGCCGGTCATCCACCTGGGCATCGGCGAACCCAAGAACAAAGCCCCCATTTCCGCCATCTTGAGTTCGGCGGCTAAGTTGAGCGGCGGCGATGTGAAGTACACACCCACGGACGGCCTGCCTTCCCTGAAAAAAGCGATCATCCGCTATACTGAAGATAATTACAACCGGATCGTGTCGCCCTATAACATCATAGTCTCCGAGGGAGCCAAGCAGTCATTGTTCAATATCATCTTTACACTGTGTAACCCTCAGGATGAAGTGATAATGATTGCCCCTTATTGGGTGAGTTACCCGGAAATCGTGCGGATGGTGGGAGCCATCCCGGTCATCGTTACGCCAGAGGATGGCGGCTTTGTCCCCAGCTACGAGGAGATCGAGCGGGCGGTCAGCTCATATACCAAGGCCATCATCGTCAACAGCCCGAACAACCCCTCCGGCGCGGTCTATCCGGATGAGCTGGTTGCGAAGCTGGTGGAACTATGCGAGAGCAAGGGCATTTATCTCATCTGCGATGACATTTACCAAAAGCTGGTTTTCGACGGCCTCGTTCCTGCCGCTGCTTACAAATTCACCATTAAGGATGTCGAGAACACGAAAGTGATCGTGGTCAATGGCGTGTCCAAACTCTACGGCATGACCGGCTTCCGCATCGGCTGGGTGGTCGCCCCCAGGCGCATGGTCGAGGTGATGACCAACGTCCAGTCGCAGACCACTACCTGCGTCTCGCCGGTCATGCAGGCGGCGGCCGAGGGCGCGCTGACGGGGATGCAAAGCATCGTCGAGAGCCTGCGCCTGAGCATCCAGAACAACCGCGACGTGCTCATGCAGGAGTTGCGCACTTTCACAGACGTGCGCTGCACCAGGCCGGGCGGCACCTTCTACGCCCTTCCCGATTTCCGCGCATACATCCGCAAGAGCGTGGCCAAGGATGCGGTCGAGCTATCAGACTTCCTGCTTAAGCGGTCGCTGGTTGTGACCATTCCGGGGAGCGAGTTCGGCATGGAAGGTCATCTGCGACTCAGTTATGCAGGCAGCGTCAAAGACATCACCGAAGGCGTCGAGCGCATGAAGTGGGCGCTGGATCCCAACGCGCCGAGCGAGATCTACATTGGTGATAGGAAGCTGGTGAGGGATTGGTTGTAGGACCTAACCCCCCAGTTCCCTTCCCTTCAAGGAAAGGGGGAGCGGGGGATAGGTCAGGAGAAACAATGAACAATATCTTGAACATCAAAACACCAACCGAGGGACAGGCAGCGGCCATCCGCAGCGACTACGGGCTGGATACTCTCGGCCTGAGCAACCTGCGCAAAGTTTATTGGAATTTACCAACCGAAGCCCTCTACGAAGAGATCATCTTCCGCGGCGAAGCCAATATCTCGCACCAAGGTCCGATTGTGGTCAGCACGGGCAAGCACACCGCCCGCGCCGCCAACGATAAGTTCGTGGTGCGCGAGTCAACCAGCGAAGAAAACGTCTGGTGGGGACAGTACAACCGTCCCTTCGCACCGGAGAAGTTCAACGAGTTGTTCAGCCGCCTGCAGGGCTATATGCAAGGGCGCGACCTCTTCGTCCAGGATTGCTACGGCGGCGCGGACGCGGATTACAGGCTTCCGGTCCGCATCGTGACCGAGTATGCCTGGCACAGCCTGTTCGCCCGCAACATGTTCATCAAGCCGCAAACGGCCGAGGAATACCGCCGTCACGCGCCGGAGTTCACCGTCATCGCCGCGCCCGGCTTCAAGGCTTTCCCGCAGATTGACCAGACGCCCTCTGAGACCTTCATCGTGCTCAACTTTGCCCAGAAGCTGTGCATCATCGGCAACACGGCTTACGGCGGCGAGATCAAGAAATCCGTCTTCACGCTGCTGAATTATCTCCTGCCGCTGCACGAAGGCGTGATGACCATGCACTGCTCGGCAAACGTGGGTAAAGATGGGGACGTGTCGCTCTTCTTCGGCCTTTCGGGGACAGGCAAGACGACACTTTCCGCCGACCCGGCGCGCGGCCTGATCGGCGACGACGAGCATGGCTGGTCCGACAACGGCGTGTTCAACTTCGAGGATGGCTGTTATGCCAAGGTGATCGAGCTGTCGTCGGCTGCCGAACCGCAGATTTACGCCTGCACGCGCCACTTCGGGACGATTCTCGAAAACGTGATCTACGACCCGGTGACGCGCTTCATTGACCTGGATGATGCCTCCATCACCGAAAACACACGCGCCTCCTACCCGCTGGATTTCATCGAGAACGCCGTCACAACCAAGCGCGGCGGCCACCCGAAGAACATCATCTTATTGACCTGTGACGCTTCGGGGGTAATGCCGCCCATCGCCCGCCTGAGCGTGGAACAGGCCATGTATCATTTCATCTCCGGCTACACTTCCAAGATCGCCGGGACGGAGATCGGACTGCGCGAGGAACCGGAGATCACTTTCAGCGCCTGCTTTGGTGGGCCATTCATGGTGCATCGTCCCGCCTTCTACGCTGATTTGTTGCGGCGCAAGATCGAGCGCTACGGCGTCAAGTGCTGGCTGGTCAACACCGGCTGGGTAGGGGGACCGTACGGCGTGGGCAAGCGCATCAGCATCCGTCACACGCGCAACCTGTTGAACGCGGCTCTCTCCGGCGCGCTGGATACGGTGGAATACTATACCGACTCACTCTTTGGCTTCCAGGTGCCCAAGTCCTGCCCGGAGGTTCCGGAAGATGTGATGTATCCTGAGCAAGCGTGGTCGAAGAAGGAAGAATACTGGAAACGCTACAGGCAGTTGGCTTCGCGCTTTATTGACAATATGAAGAAATTCGAGGTGGATATACCGAGGGAAGTAGTGGAGGCGGGGCCAAAAGTAAAGTGATCAGTGTAAATTCATCTTG
>JALHUM010000204.1 GCA_022865905.1 Anaerolineales bacterium
CGCATGGAGCGCTTCCTGGATTGGTACCTGATGCCTCCAGATATCCGTTGACGCGATCAAGGGTTGTCCAAAAAGAGGGGCGAGATAGTTCTCGCCGCTACATCAGGCAAAGGAAGCAACGGAGACCACCAAATTTGGCGGCCTCCGTGAGTTTCACTGGGCTTTTTGGACAGCCCTTTTTCCTAGCCTCCCAGCGCGACAGCTAGCACGTCGTAATACGTCCCTGCGCCAAACCCATCGAACAAGACGTGATCACCGGGTTTCAGGCTGGGCAGTTGCCGCAGGAAAGCGATCATGTTGGAAGCCGCGCTGACGTTCCCGAATTCGCTCAACAGCCAGGGCATCGGGAAGCTGATGCCCTCTCTTTGAAGGTGTTTTTCCTTCAGCTTGTTGATCTTATAGTTGGCGTGGTGGACGATTGCAACCTCAATCGGCTTATCCGGCATATCCAGTTTTTCCATGAGCTTTCGATACGCCTGGTAGACTTCAGAGACCACCTGCACGCCTGTGCGCACGAAAAGCTTCACCATGCCCATTGGCCCCGCCATGGCGATTGGGTCTTCACTATCCGGTTCGTGCATCAACCCGGCCACGCGGATGTGCGTCAGCCCGGCCTGCGAAACCTCGATCATCGAGTGTCCAGATATCCTCTGGCCTGAATGGGGATAGAACATGCGCACAGCCAGCACACCCTCCTCGTCGAAAGCTTCATGATCCTTGCCCACCAGGAACTTCATCGTCGTGCCTGGGATCACCCCGATCACGCCTGCGCCGTTCCCGAACAATTGAAGCGCGTTTTTGTCTCGCGTGCGACCTGTGAAGCGACTCAAGCCCTCGATCCCGCCGACCAAGACTTTCTTGCCGTACAGTGACTCGGCAATGTTCGTTTGCCCGGCGGAAGCCAGCCCCGGATTCAGGGCCAGGTTCAACCCGCCGACCGAACCATCGCAGGCTTTATGCACGCTGACCTTTAGCGCGCTTTCGGGGATGCCGGCTCGCTGACAAATTCGCTCGATGTAATCATCAGCCACCGGGCCGCTCATGCCGATCAGCACGGCCTGGACCTCGCCTGGCAGCCAGCCATTGGCGAGCGCAGCTTCACGCAACAAGCGTGAGCCTACTTCGACTTCTAATTCCAGATGCTCCTCGTCGGTCAAATGGGGGATGTGATGCCGGTTGACGAAGCCCAGTTCCGCCAGGTTCATTTTCTCTTCATCGCGCAAGGGTTCGCCCAGGCGTTGTTCGATCAGGTCTTTCAGGTGTGCGTTGTCGTAGCTCTCGCCCCAGGTGCCGTACGCGCCGCCGATGCCAACCTTTGGGTTCAAAACCCGCTCGATCCCAATCGGGATTCCGCCCGCCACCGGGATTACTTCCTGCCGCACGTTTGGACGCGTGAAGAATGACGGGGTAGCCCCGTTCAAATCGTTTGAAATTATATTTTCACTCATACCTTTCACTCCTTATAACTGTGTCAGTTATAACCCGCCGAACTACTTATCGCTTCTCGTCTGGAAAATACTCTAAACCGTGCTTAATGTGCGCTGGGCGAAATCGGGAGATTTCGCACTC
>JALHUM010000205.1 GCA_022865905.1 Anaerolineales bacterium
GAACTCGATCACATCTTCAACCACAGTATCGGGGGATTGCTTTTCGATCAGGATGCGAGCCATGAAATCAGCGATGATGTCCATTTCCTTTTCGCGCATCCCATATCGCGTGACTTCGGTCGTGCCCATGCGCAGCCCGCTGGGTCTATCCCAAGCTTGCGGGGAATCACTGGGAATGAGATTCTTGTTCGTCACAATATTGGCGCGCGCCAACAAGTGGGCCGCATCCAGGCCGCTGCCGAACGCGCGCGCATCGGCGATGACCTGGTGTGTGCGGGTATAGCCCTTGCGAGCGCCAAGCACTGGAATACCACGTTTCTCTAAAGCCGAGCCAAGTGCTTGCGCGTTACGGACAATTTGCGCCATGTAGGTTTGTCCAAACTCGATCATTTCCGTAGCAGCGACCGCCAGCGCCGCCACGCGATTCACTTGGTGTGTGGCAGCGAGAACCGGGAAGATGGAATGGGTGATAGGCTGTGTCAGGCTTGGGTCATCCCAGACGATAATGCCACTTTGCGGACCGCTGAACGTCTTGCCCGCTGAACCAGTCATCACTGCTGCGCCTTCGCGCAATGGATCTTGAAACTGACCACCAGCAATCAAGCCAATCTGATGCGCGCCGTCAAAGAATATCTTGCCACCCCATTCCGCCACAATCTCACTCATCTCTTGTAACGGGAATGGGAACAAGGTCATCGATGCGCCAAGCGCGACAAGTTTCGGGCGCACCAGCGGCGCCATCGCGCGGAATAAATCCAGATCCACCACCAGTTCGTCTGGATCCATCGGCACATCCACAATTCTCAACCCGCGCACGCCCGCTGGTCCATCGACACGGTTGCTCGAATGTCCACCGAATGGCTGAGCGATGCTCATAATCACATCGCCCGGTTCAGTGAGCGCTGTATAGACCGCGAGATTGCCGATCATGCTGGCGACAAGGCGGTGGTCGGCATAGCGGGCGCGAAAGGCTTTCTTGAGCAATTCCACGCACAAGGCTTCGATCTCGTCGATGTATTTCGTGCCGGCAAACCAGCGATTGACCTTGCCAATGTGACCTTCGGCGGCGCGTGTGCCGACTTCAGCCGACAGCAACGCTCGAACGGTGGGACTAGTGGGTGCTTCAGGTGCAAGCAGATTGATGCATTGTTCGCCACGCCATTTCTCATTGCGTTTTACGGCGGCAATCACGGCGTCCTGCATCTCTTTTCCAGAGCGGCATGTATCGAGCACAGCCCGCGCCTGAGCAAGTATTTCTGGATCGTGGACTTCGAGAGAGAAATTGGTAATGGGTGAATCTGACAAGGCTCTTTCTCCTGTGTTTGATTAGGAATTGTCTACGGGCTTAGAAGCGCCCAACGGTTTGGCTTCGCGAAGCACCCCCGAAGGGGGCTGCGGCAGCGGCGGGCTCTCCCTCTCCATTTTCGCAGAAAATGGGGAGGGTGGCCCGCCGAAGGCCCCCGCTAGGGGGCAGGGCCGGGTGGGGTTCGCTCCCTCCCCCTTGGGGGAGGGATGGGTGGGGTCTCACCCCTATTATCGCGCAAAACCTGGTTAAGCGCGCGAGTTTCCACAGACATGACCCGTCTGTAGTTTGCACGCTTACCTGATGCGGCTGGGCATTGGTGATGAATTGAAAAGAGTGGCCTTGAATCCGGAATTTCCGTATAACCTGGCCAGTGTGGAGGCGGTTCTGGCGCTCAGGCCAGAACTGCCTGCGCCAGTGCCGCCCTGGCCTGCCTGCCAGGACAGGCAGGCACAGGTGCTACCGCCCGAATAGCGAATGCGCCTTTACCTTATGAGAAATCAGAACTCCGCCACGGACCCGGCTGGCGGGGGTGGCGAAGCATTCCTAGACATAGAAAAAAACGTTCCTGGAAAGAAAAAACCAGCCGTGAAAAGAGCGTTTTCATAGCCGGTTTACTCATCTTTAGGCAATTTCAGTCAATTTCCTCTTTCCCTCTTGACACTGCAACTAATCGGTCAGCGGCTGCCTCATGAACTCCGAATATTGCTTATTAAAGCCGTAATTCTGATAAATCGTCAAGTAATTTCCTAACTCGTACCCTAAGTGATGGTTCGGGGTCATTTTCCCTATAAGTATCGTTTGATGTGCAAATTGCCTTTATTTCACCCAACAGGGCACTCCATCGGCTGGTCATTAGGGGATTAGTTGGCATGATTGCCACATATTCAGCAACCAAGCTATTAAGGTAGACGGTTTGCTGTAAATAATCATGCACTCTTGACTGTATTTCAGGTTCAAGGGAAAGCAATAATGTTGTTCCAAAAAGCACTTGTTCTACATTCGTTGTACCAATAGTTGTTAGAGCCTTATATGGTAATTCCTTGCTTTGTATTCTGTTGTGATTATATTCAATGAGCCAAAGTGCATGGAGTAATTCCTGTTTGAGAGCATTTATCTGAGCAGCCTTCGCCTGCTTTTTACCTTTCTTGGCCTTTAGCCAATTTGCAATTAGGTTAAGAATAGCAGCTGCGAGACCA
>JALHUM010000206.1 GCA_022865905.1 Anaerolineales bacterium
AGTAGATCAGGTCGCCCCAGCCCACGTCCAGCATCGAGCCAATCGAGACGAAGGCCGAGAAGCCGACGTGTTCGCGGAAAGACCAGTCCAGCACGGCGGTGCACAGCGCGCCGGATTGGCTGATGAAGGCCACGTTGCCGGGACGCGCCATCGCCGTTGCGAAGGTGGCGTTCAGGCCGGTGAGCGGGTTCATCACGCCCAGGCAGTTGGGGCCGATGATGCGCATCTTGCCTTTGCGTGCGCGCGCCAGGATCTTGCGTTCCAGCTCGGCACCCTCTGGGCCGACTTCCTTGAACCCGGCCGAAATGATGATGGCGCCTTTCGCGCCCATTTCCACGCACTCGCCGACCAGGTCGGGGACGGTGGGAGCGGGCGTGACGATCACGGCTAGGTCCACTGGATCGGGAACAGCAGAGATGTTCGGGTAAGCCTTGATGCCGAGCACGCTGGCGTGTTTCGGGTTGACGGGAAAAACCGCCCCGCCGAAGGGACTGCTGATCAGGTTCCACAGGATGGTGCGCCCGACGCTGCCTGCTTTTTCGGTCGCGCCGATCACAGCCACGTTCTTGGGCGCAAAGATGGCTTGCAGGGCGCGCGGCGCGTAGCGGTAGACATCGTGCGCGGGGTCAAAGGCGACCCCGCTGGGGGGTTGGGAAGGAAATGAAGTATTCATAGTTATCCACATTTTATCTCAGTTATTAGTAGATTCCCCATCCCGAATCCGGTCAGGCTATCAACGTGCCTCGTAAGATTCGCCACCCGCGTAAACCATGAGACGCTGCCAATAGGGATATTGGGTATTCATCAAGAAATCGTTACAAACATCTATCCGCGCGAGAAGCTTGCCTATTTACTTTCAGGGGATAATGACTATTATTATGGAAGAACGAATAAGTTTATATTCGGTCTAAGAATGCTCTTTACGAAAAGCTAAATTGCCGGATGGCGCGGGGACAGGGGCACGGTGGAAAGGAGACCATCGTGCCCCACGCCCGCTATTGCGCGTAATAGCACGTTTGGCCCATTTAGCAGTTCGGATGACCAAGCCATCGAAAAAACGTACTTCAGCCTTTATAGTTGAAAATTTCCGGCTCAAGCCGGAGTTTTGTTTCACAACACAAGCGATGGACAATCGCTCCTCAATGATCTCATCAATCCAACATTATGATACGATATAGTCTGAAACCAGCCAACCACGATCCTGCCGAGGCATCTATGGAACTCGAGGCCTTCTACCCCCATCCAGCTCTCGTTACCAAGACCACCCCGGTCGAGAAGCCGCGCTTCCCGGCCATCGACGCGCACAATCACCTCGGCGACGAGTTCGGCGGCGGTTGGATCCACCGTCCGCTGGCTGTATTGCTAGATATGCTCGACGCATCGGATATCAGGCTATACGTTGACCTGGATGGCGGCTGGAGCGAGGCGGCGCTCCAGGAGCACCTGGAACACCTTGGCCCAGCATCCGACCGCTTCCACGTCTTCGGTGGCGTAGACTGGTCGCAGTGGACGGAAAAAGGGGATAAATTTGCCGAATGGGTCGCCAGCAGGCTGCGGGTCCAGAAAGGATACGGCGCGGCCGGGCTGAAGGTCTGGAAAAATTTCGGGCTGCACGTCCACGATCATAGAGGCGAACTGGTAAAAATAGACGATCCGCGCCTGGATCCCATCTGGGAGACGGCCGTCGAGCTGAACTGGCCGGTCGTAATCCACGTCGCTGACCCGGTGGCCTTCTTCGACCCGCTCGACGAGAACAACGAGCGTTGGGAGGAGCTGCACGCCCACCCCGATTGGCAGTTCCCCAGCCCACCGTTCCCGGCGTTCATGACGATACTGAACGGGCTGACGTCACTCGTTACACGTCACCCGAGGACGACTTTCATCGGAGCGCACGTGGGCTGCTACGCCGAGAACCTGGCCTGGGTGGGCGATCTGCTGGAGCACTGCCCGAATTTCTACGTGGACATCGCTGCCTGCATTGGGGAACTCGGCCGCCAGCCTCACACGGTGCGCAAGTTCTTCCTGAAGTATGCAGATCGTATTCTGTTTGGCTCGGATTTCGGCCCCTACCCTGAGGCGTACCGGGTCATGTACCGCTTCCTCGAAACCGACGACGAGTATTTCAACTACAGCCCTGCTCCCATCCCCATGCAGGGACGCTGGCACGTGCACGGCCTATACCTGCCGGACGAGGTGCTGGAGAAGGTGTATTTCCGCAACGCTGAGCGGGTGATTCTCAACCACACTACAACCACAGATGAAAATGATGAACACTGATAAGAAATGGTGAACTATCCATTGTCCCTCTTTAAATGGCATTTCTTCATGATTTTGTTCGTCATTATTCTCTTGCTCGCCTCGTGCCGGGCGCAGGAAGCGCAAGACAAGCCCACGCCTCTCGAAATCCAGCCTGCTTCTCCGGCAGTTGCCCAGGTCACGCCAGCGGCTACAACCGGTAAAGCTATCTGGCAGCCAGCTCCGGGCATTACCTGGCAGTGGCAACTGACAGATTTGCCGGTGGACACTTCTGGGGAAGCCAAGGTATATGACATTGACCTGTTCGACAACGATGCCTCCGTCGTCGCCGCCTTACATGCCCAAGGGCGCAAAGTCATTTGCTACATGAGCGCCGGTTCCTGGGAGGACTGGCGCCTGGACAAGGATCAGTTCCCGCCCGAAGTCATTGGCAAGGATTACGAAGGTTGGCCGGGTGAAAAATGGCTGGACATCCGCCAGATTGATAAACTTGCCCCCATCCTGCGCGCCCGCCTGGACCTGTGCCGTGACAAGGGTTTCGACGGCGTCGAGCCGGATAACATAAACGCCTATACCAACAATACCGGCTTCCCGTTGACTTATCAGGATCAACTCCGCTACAATATCTGGCTGGTGGATGAAGCCCACGCGCGCGGCCTGTCCATCGGCCTGAAGAACGACAGCGACCAGGTGGCTGACTTGCTTCCCTACTTCGACTGGGCCTTGACCGAGGACTGTTTCGACCAGGGTTGGTGCGAGCAGATGATTCCCTTCATCGAAGCCGGTAAGCCAATTATTGACACCGAGTACACTGATACCGGCATCACGCTCGAAGATTTCTGCGCACAAGCCCAGGCGCTGCAGTTCAGCG
>JALHUM010000207.1 GCA_022865905.1 Anaerolineales bacterium
ATCTGGAGCGCCTCCTTCCTGTGGATCAAGATCGCCGTCAGCGAGATCGGGCCGTTTGCGCTAGTGGCTTTTCGTGTGACCTTCGGCGCGCTGACCGGCATCCTGATCACCCTCTTCGCACGTACAAAATGGCCGCGCGACCGCGCCACCTGGCTGACCTTCGGCCTGCTTGGCGTGACCAGTGTTGCCATTCCCTTTGTGCTCATCTCCTGGGGCGAGAAGACGATTGATTCAGCGGTGGCTTCGATCTTGAATGCCACCACGCCGCTTTTTACGATCTTTATCGCCCACCTGTACCTGCACGACGACCGCATTACCCTCCCTAAGACCCTTGGCTTGATCCTCGGCTTTGCGGGCGTGGTGGTCTTGATGCTCCAGGACCTCGATCCCAATTCACGCAACTCGGTGATCGGCCAGGCCGCTGTGCTGGTGGCCTCGTTTTTCTACGCGGCCAGCTCGGTCTATGCCCGGCTCAAGACCGAGCACGTACCCGGCTTGGTACGCGGCGCAGCGCCGCTGGTGACCGCCTCGTTGGCCATGTGGATCATCACGCCCGTCGCGGAACGCCCACTGGTAATCCCAATACTGCCCATCACCTGGGTCGCCGTGCTTTGGCTGGGCATCCTCGGTTCCGGGCTGGCGCTGATACTCTGGTATTACCTGCTGCATGCCATCGGCCCGACCCGAACCACGGTGGTCAGCTACATCTTTCCGTTGGGCGGCGTGATCCTGGGTGTGGTTTTTCTGAAGGAGCCGCTGACCTGGAACCTGGCCCTGGGCGCGGCGCTGATCATCAGCAGCATCACAGTGGTCAACTGGAACCACAGACACTTGCAACGGCGGCAAGTGCAGGTGTAAACACAGATGTTCTTCTTCGTGCTCCTTTGTGCCCTTTGTGTGTAGACCATGAATGACTTCCGCTCCGGTTTTGTGGCTGTTATCGGCAAGCCCAACGTGGGCAAGTCCACGCTGATCAATGCCTTGTTGGGCCAAAAGATCGCGGCTGTCTCGCCTCGCCCGCAGACCACCCGCCGCCGCCAGCTTGGCATCCTGACCCGGCCGGAAGCCCAGGTAGCCTTTGTGGATACGCCCGGATTGCATAAGCCGCGTCACAAGTTGGGCGAATACTTCAACCAGGAAGCCGAGGCTGCTCTCGAAGGCGTAAACGTCATCCTGTTTCTGGTGGACGCCAATGCAGAGCCGGGTGACGAAGACCGGCAGATCGCCTCGCTACTCAAGAAATTGCGCAACGCGCCGGACCTGGTGCTGGCGCTCAACAAAATTGACCTGCTCACGATCCCAGCCTTGGCGATGCGTCGAGCCGCGTACCAGGCCCTCGTCCCGGATGCTGCGGCGTATGCCATTTCAGCTGCACGCGGTGACGGGCGCGAGGAATTGCTCCGGGCGCTGATTGACCGTCTGCCGGTGCGTCCACCGGATTTCCCTGAAGACCAGGTCACCGACCTGTACGAGCGCGAGATCGTCGCCGACCTAATCCGCGAAGCCGCCCTAGTCTACCTGCGCGAGGAAGTGCCACATGCCCTGGCCGTGCGCATGGACGAGTTCGCCGAGCGGGGCGAGACGGGCGCATTCATCGCCGCCACCTTGTTCGTCGAGCATAATTCACAGAAGGGCATTGTCATTGGCGAGGGCGGGGGAATGCTCAAGAAGATCGGCGCGGCGGCGCGCAAGGAGATCGAGGCCATGAGCGGGCGCAAGGTCTTTTTGCAGTTGCGCGTCAAGGTAGCGAAGGATTGGCGGGACGACGAGGCCGCGCTTCGCCGTTTCGGGTATAAAATCAAGATAAGGAGGAAGAAATGATTCCCGGATTGATTATCGTGCTGGCTGTCGCCGTGGTGGATTGGATTGCCGTCGCCAAGGGCTGGAAGAAGGTCGAGTACCTTGCCAAACCGTGGACAATGGCGGCGCTGTTCCTCGTCCTGGCTTTGGTGGGAAGATTCAGCTCGCTCCCCCTGATCTTTTTTGGGCTGGGCATCCTCTTCTCGCTGGCCGGGGATGTGTTCCTGATGTTCTCCGACCGCTGGTTCATTCCAGGGCTGGTATCCTTCCTGCTGGCGCACGTGGCCTACATCGCCGGCTTCAACATCCCCCTACCGGTTGTATCACCGACCTGGGCGCTGGTGGTAGCGCTGGTGCTGGCGTTCAGTGCGGCGCGGCTGCTGCGTCGGATCGTCGCCGGGTTGGCAGCCAAGGGAGAGAGAAAACTCATCAGCCCGGTGGTCGTCTATGGCGTGGTCATTACGCTGATGCTGCTCTCGGCCATGCTGACCCTCTTCCGCGCAGACTGGCCGAGCCCGACTGCTGCCGCGCTGGCCGCCTTTGGCGCGATGCTGTTCTTCTACTCGGATGCAATCCTGGCATGGATCAAGTTCGTCGCCCCGGTCAAGAATGGACGCATGATGAACATGATAACCTACCATCTGGGGCAAATCGCGTTGATTGCGGGAGTGTTGATCCAGTTTGCAGGTTGAAAGTTGTAGGGTGTGTTGTGGTGATCGGCTAGCAGCCTAAATCTTCGACCCAGTAAGCGGCCTGAATCCCTCGCCGAGCGCCTCGTGCGCCTGGCCGATGACCATGAAAGCCTGCGGATCAGCCTCCTGAACAATGGCCTTCAACTGCGCCACCTGCGAGCGGTTCACCACGCAATACAGCACGGTGCGTTGCGCGCCGGTATAAGCTCCCTTGCCAGGGATTACTGTCACGCCGCGTTCAAGGCATTCCAGAATTTGCCGCGCGACGGGTTCGGGTTGCGCGGTTACGATCATCGCCGTCCGCACTGCGCCGGTGCCTTCTAGCGTCGTTTCGGCGACGATGCCGCTGATGTAGAGCGTGACCAGGGCGTATAACGCGTTCTTCCAGGTGAAGATAAAGCCCGCCGCCAAAATGACCAACCCATCCACGGCCAGATAGCTCTGTGACATGGATATGCCGCGCCAGTGGTTCAGGATGCGCGCCAGGATGTCAGACCCGCCGCTGGTGCCCTGGCCGCGATAGACCAGCCCGTAGCCGATGCCGCTGACCACCGCGCCGTAGAGCGAATTCAGGAACAGGTCATCGGTCAGACCCGTATTTGGGAAGAAGGGCAGGAGCAGCAGCAGGTCAACGAAAAGGGAGTAGCTGACCACCGCGACGGCTGTCCGCAGGGCGAAGCGTTTCCCACCCAGGAAGCGCCAGCCGATCAGGAAGAGCGGCACGTTGCCGATGAAGACCATCAGGCCGATCGGCCAGCCAGTGTAGTGATTGATCAGCTGTGAGATGCCGCTCACACCGCCGCTGGCCAGCCTGGCCGGGACGAGGAACAGCCGCAAGCCCAGCGCCTGCAGCAGCGCCCCGGCAACGAGCAGGGCGTAATCACGGATGGAAGGCCAATATTTTCTCATTTTCAATCTTTCATGCTCACGGAGGGGTTAAGCCCCGCCGGAAGCGTTTAATTTCACTCCAGCCAGTTTCTCGATAATCCCAATCACCGCCGAGTTATCCAGGTCGCCCATGCCGTTCTGGAGCATGGCATTGTAGAGTTGTGCATCCACCGACGCGGAAGGAAGCTGGACACCATACTCGCGCGCCGTTTCCAGGATGATGTTCAGGTCTTTGGCTTGCATGGAGGCTTTGAAGCCCGGCATCCGGTTGCCAGCGAAGAGGCGCGGCGGCTTGACCTCCAGCGTCCAGCACTGCGCCGCGCCGCCCTGGATGGCCTGGAGGACCTTTTGCGGGTCAGCCCCGGCTTTCTGTGCGAAGATGAGCAGCTCGCCCATGGCGACCATTTGCGCCGCGACCATGATCTGGTTGGCAGCCTTGGCGATCTGCCCCGCTCCGGCCTCGCCTACGTGCGTGACCGTCTTGCCCATCGCCATGAAGACCGGCATGACCTTCTCCACGGCCTCAATCGGCCCGCCGACCATTATAGTCAGCGTGGCATTGCGCGCCCCGATATCCCCACCGCTGACGGGGGCATCCAGTGCCAGCACGCCCTTTTCGGCTAAACGCGCCGCGATCATGCGGGCGCTGGCCGGTTTGATGGTCGAGTTATCCACGAAGATCAGGCCGTCATGCGAACCCTCGAAGATGCCGTTTTCGCCCAACACAACCTTTTCTACATCGGGCGTATCCGGCAGGTTGGTGAAAACCACGTCCGCTTGGGCAGCGACTTGCGCGGGTGTGGATTCGGCCCGGGCGCCATCCGCAGCCAACTCGTCCACAGCGGCGCGGCTGCGGTTGTGAACCACGAGCGGGAATCCGGCCTTGAGTATGTTGCGGGCGATGGATTTGCCCATCAGGCCGAGTCCGATATACCCTATGGTCAGCATTTCACCTCCTTGGCATTTAAGTCTACCGGATTATAAACGCAAACGCCCCCTTCCTTGTTAGGGAAGGGGGCTTGGGGCTGGGTCGAAATTTACTTCAACTCATACACGATCGTGACCGTGGTGGTGAGTTGGTACTGGCCAGACGAGACCGGCACGCTGCTGGCTGCCATCGCGCCACCGCCCTTGCCATAGTCAGCAGATAAGGGTGTGCTGTCATAATAGGAGATGGTCTGCACGTCACCCAATTTCACGCCCGTGGCGTCCACCAGTTCCTGGGCTTGCTTCTGGGCATTCTCGACTGCGGCTTTGCGGGCCTGGCTAAGCGCCTCGGTCTTATCGGCCACGTCGAACTGGATGCTGTTGATGGTATTGGCGCCAGCGCGGATAGAGGCATCCAGCAGATCGCCAATCTTGGTCAGGTCGCGCACGGTGATGTAGACCGTATTATCCACATTGTAAATCGTACCAGTTTTATTGCCTTTGTCGTCGTATTGATCCTGAGGCCAAATGCTGAAGTTGGTGGTCTGGATATCCTTTGCCTCGACACCGAAGCCCTTGATGGCCGTCGCTACAGCCTGGGCTTTGGTGTTGTTCTCGGCCACGGCCTCCGCTACGCTGACATTTTCGGTGTGGACGCTGATGTAGATATAGGCGACATCCGGCGTCAGCGTGACCATCCCAGAACCGGTGACGGTCAGTGTGCGCTGCATCGGCTGGGGTTGGACGGTGATCGTGGAAGGGCCGCAGGCGGCCAGGACGGTGCCGAGTACCAGCACGGCAATTATGAAGAGGAATTTGTTTTTCATAGGATACTCCTTATTTGGTTGAAGTGATTGTACACCGATAAAGCCCCCACCCCGTCCCTCCCTGCCCCCCTTTCATCCCCCCATTTCTGTACTTCGAAATGGGGGGACAGAGGGGGGTCGGAATGGGGGAGGGTGCCGAAGGCGGGAGAGGGCTACTTGATCCCGTAGGTCACGCTGACTGACACGGAAATTTGTATCTGGCCCGGCTGGATCGGCACTGTCGCATTCGGAGCTTTGCCGCCACCACCACCGCCCACGCCGTAGTAATACGATGGCGAGTAATCCGAATAGGAGATATTTTGAACTTCAGCAAGCTGTACACCCGCGATACCGGCTAGCTCTTGCGCCAGAGAAGCGGCAGCATCCATTGCCTTCTGGCGAGCCTCTGCCTGCGCAGCGGTCTTGTCAGCCACATCGAACTGGATGCTGTTGATATTGTTCGCGCCCGCGCTGACCACCGTATTGAGCAGGCGTCCCAGCGTGGTCAGGTCGCGCACCGTGATGTAGACGGTATTGTCCACCATATAGCTGTAGCCGGAAGGCTGGTTGGTCATTGGATCATATTGCTGTGAAGAATAGACGCTGAAGCTGCTGGTCTGGATATCGACTGCTGCGACGCCCATATTCTTCAGGGCATCCACGACAGCCTGCGCCTGCGTGTTGTTGCGTTCCACGGCCTGGGCGATATCGGGGTCTTCGGTGTGAACGCCGACGTAGATGTAGGCGATGTCGGGGGTCAGGTAGACGATCCCATTGCCGGTAACCGAGATATTATGGTTGGGGGGCGTGGTTGCGACCGAACCGGAACAGGCGCTCAGTGCGAGGGCCAACACCAAAACGAGAAGAATGAGTTTAGAGCGCATACGATCCTCCTGATCGAATTGAGTGGTATAACAAAAGGATGACGCCGGAGCGCGGAAAAAAGTTCCCGGCGGCAATACTTGTATTCTACCCGATTAACTTGTAGAATCGAGACAAATGTTCTAGGATAAAGCCGATGGCGCTGGATTTTCAACAGGTTTATGACAAGATCAAGCAGATTGGTGCGGGGGCGCGTGAACATCAAGAATCTCTAAACAAACAGCGCAGCCACGCTAGCGAGCTTCTCAGCTTTTATGCAAATAGAATAGACGAACTGCAAGCTAAGGTGGAACGCGCCAGGCAGCATGACCCCAACCTCCGCTGCGCGCTGCCATTAACCGGGCGTCTCGATGCGTCCTACCCGGTGCCTGTTTCACCATCCCAGGCCACCCTCATCGCTGCCGACGGGTCGCAGATCAACCCCGACCGGCACGTGCCGGTTTTGTATTCCCTGATCAACGTCGGTGCGATTGTCATGGAGCTTGGCTCAGGCAAGCCCCCCGAAATCTTCTCCTTTAGCGATCTGAAATACGGCGATGAGTTATACACAGAAACGGGCATCCTCAACGAGGATATGGTCGCCTTGGGCCGCGACCTGGCCGAGCGCAAGAAGCTGCTCGATCTGGCAGCAGACTACCCCTCACCTATCATCGCCCTAACCGATGGCCCAGTCGAGCTATGGGGCGCGAAAAATGGCTCGGAGGACGCATACCGGGCGAGTCTCGAAAAGCACCTGTCCATCCTGTCGCGATTGCAAGCGAAGGGCGTGACTGTCGCCGGTTACGTGGACAAGCCCGGCGCGGACCTGGTCGTTCGTTTGCTGGAAATTGCAGCCTTGCCCGACGATCAACTCAAGAATGTGCGCCAGAAGCACAATCTGCGCGGTGTGACCGACCGCTGGCTGTATGGCCTCCTGCCTGGCAGTCATCGTTCGGCGGTATTCGGCTTGCAATCCAGCTCCCGCACCCACTACACTGGCGACCTGGCCCTGCACTTCTTCTACCTGAACGTGGGCGACGAGAAGCATCCCTCGCTGGTACGGGTCGAGCTTCCCAAGTGGGTGGCGGACGATGGCGAGAAACTCGACTTGCTCCATGCGGTTTTGTTGCAGCAGTGCCGCATCATGGGTGCGAGACCTTATCCTTATATCCTACACCGCGCCCACGAGGTCGCGGTAGTAACATTCGATGAAAAAAGACAGGTCGAGCAGATGCTGCAAATCGAGTTGCGCCGCGCTGGCGGCGAGGTCGAGGAAGAGTCGAATAAGCAATCGGCGAAGAGTTTGCCGGGAAGAAAGAAGTAGTGTCGTTGCGAGGCGGTGCTCTTCCGCCGAAGCAACCCCCATGCAAATCAGGAGATTGCTTCGCTCCTCGATCTCGATATGTCCTGCGGACTACTCGACCAGCGGGGCTCGCAATGACAGGATGGTGGAGACCTTATGAGCGCTGTTCAAATCATATCCCTGACCGAAGCAGACCTGGGCAAAGTCCAGATGTTCTGCGGGCACTCCCCCACCTACCGGCGCGGCTACGAGGCCAAGATCGAGTGGATGCGGGCGCGCCTGCGCGAAGGGATGCGCTATACCCTGCTCCAGGTCAAGGGACGCAACGCCGGGATGATCGAGTACGTGCCTGGCGAACACGCATGGCGCGGCGTCGAGGCGAAAGGATACCTGTTCATCCATTGCTTCTGGGTGGTCGGCCGCAACCGCAAGCACGGCTATGGCAGACAGTTGTTGCAAGCCTGTCTGGAAGACGCCAAAGGGACGAATGGCGTGGCCGTGGCCGTCAGCAAGACGCACTGGCTGCCCACGCTGAAGATCTTCCTGAAGAACGGCTTCGAATTAGCTGACCAAGCCCCGCCTTCTTTCGACTTGCTGGTCAAGCGCTTCAACCCTGAAGCCCCCCCGCCGCGCTTTCGACATAACACGCAAAATATTCCGCCAGGCCTGACACTCTTCCACAGTGACCAATGCCCGTATACGCAGAATGTGGCCGACATCGTGAGGAAGGTCGGCGAGCAGTTGAACGTGTCGGTCAACATCATCCATGTAAATAGCTTCAAAGCGGCACAGGAATCGCCCTGTCTCTACGGCACGCTGGGCTATTTCTTCGACGGCGAGCTGCTCACCTATCGCCCGGCCGGGACGAAAAAGCTGCTCGAATTGCTAGAACCGAAAATGGCAGGATGAACCGGTTAATAAGCCTTATGAAGGAACCAGGAAAATGACTTTTGTTATCGTGCTCGTTGGCTGGATATTCTCACTCTGTCTGCACGAGTTCTCGCACGCGTTGGTGGCTTACTTCGGCGGCGATACGACCGTCCGCGAGAAGGGCTATCTGACCTTCAACCGCTTGAAGTACACCCACCCGCTCTACTCGCTGCTTCTGCCACTCTTATTCCTCCTGTTGGGCGGGATTGGCCTGCCGGGCGGGGCGGTCTACATCGAGACATGGAGACTGCGCAGCAGCCGCTGGCTCAGCGCTGTTTCACTGGCCGGTCCGCTCTCCAACATGCTGCTGGGCGCCATCCTGGCTGTCATCCTGCGTCTCTCGCCGGTGACGAGCGGGGGCGTCTGGCCGGGCCTGGCTTTCCTGGCCTTGCTGCAGATTACCGCCGCGCTGCTCAACCTGATCCCGCTCCCGCCTTTCGATGGGTATGGGGTCATCGAGCCTTACCTGAACCGCGAGGTCCGCCTAAAAATGGCTGCGACGCGCGGCGCGTTGGTCTGGATCGTCTTTCTAGTGCTCTGGTATGTGCCGTTTGTCAACGATCTTTTTTGGAAGCTCGTCTTTCTGATCGCAAATGGGCTGGGCATCCCGCTTACCCTGGCCGGGTTGGGACTGCAATTGTTCCAATTTTGGAGGCGGTAAGGTTGATGTGCTAGAATCAATACCAGCATGACGATTCAAGCGCGTATCGTTTTCATGGGATCACCGGACTTCGCCGTCCCGACTTTGGAAGCCCTGGCTGCTTCGGGCGGGGCTAAACCCTGCCCCTACAATGTTGCCGGCGTGGTAACCCAGCCTGATCGTCCGGCGGGGCGTGGCCGGACCCTGGTCCCGCCGGCCATTAAATTGGCTGCCCAAGCCCTCGGCCTCCCCCTCATCCAGCCGGAGCGACTGCGCACGCCCGAGGCGATGGAGCAGTTGCGCGCCTGGGCGCCGGACGTGATCGTGGTGGCTGCCTTCGGGCAGATCCTGCGCGCCGAAGTGCTTGATTTTCCAAAGTTTGGCTGCATCAACGTACATGGCTCTCTGCTACCTCGCTGGCGCGGTGCGGCGCCCATCCAGGCTGCCATTCTAGCCGGGGATGCCGAAACCGGCGTCACTATCATGAAAATGGACACAGGCGTGGATACAGGCCCGCTGCTCAGTCAGCGCTCAATTCCCATTTTGCCCGAAGATACCGCAGGAAGTTTATTCGGAAAATTATCCCAACTCGGTGCAGAATTATTGCTCGAAACCCTGCCCCTTTACTTCAGCGGTGAGATCCAGCCCCAGCCACAGGATGACAGCCATTCCACATACGCCCCGCTGCTCAAGAAAGAAGACGGCTTGCTCGATTTCAGCCAGCCCGCCGTTGCACTGGAACGCCGCGTGCGGGCCTTCAATCCCTGGCCAGGGGCGTTCATGATGTGGCAAGATGTGCCGTTGAAGATCCTCAAAGCACATGTCCTCTCTGGCAAAGCAAGAATTGGCGAGAGAATCATTGTTCAGGGATTGCCAACGGTTGCCGCGCAAGAAGGTTTGCTTGTCCTCGAAGAGGTTCACCCGGCAGGCAAGAAGCCCATGCCCGGCAAGGCATTTTTAACCGGAGCAAGGGGATGGTATCCTAACTGAGTTGTATAGCCGATGACAAACAAGGGGCTTTACAATCAAACCAAACAGTGAGCGCCCTTTCCGAGAGAAAAGGGCGTCTTGTTTTGCTGGAAGGAGGAAACCTACCGAGCCGATTCGGCCATGCGTATCAGATCTTCGGCAGAGGCAGGTGAATCGATAGCATAAATTCGATACACCATCTCCCCTTCTCTCCAGATGAGTTGTAGGGCAGCCTGTTTATCCCATTCATAACCGTTATCAGGAGAAGGAAGCGTTTCAAATACTTTGTGATAATCCCAATCCCCGCGGATGAGAACGGCCGGTATGCTGTTCACTTCCGTCATTTTTATACTCCCCCGACCAACATTCATACCGAAGGATACAGGATAATATTTATCCATAATCAACATCCTGGTGTAAAACGCCTGG
>JALHUM010000208.1 GCA_022865905.1 Anaerolineales bacterium
CTGGCCCAAATCCGCCGGGCAGCGCGATACTTGGCAATTTCCTCGAAGAAGTCGTTGTGGGCGTTGAAGAAGAAGGATAAACGTGGGGCAAAATCGTCAATATCCAGGCCGCGCTGGAGCGCCCAGCGGGTGTACTCCATCCCGTCGGAGAGGGTAAAGGCAAGTTCCTGGGCGGCGGTTGCGCCGGCTTCACGGATGTGGTAGCCCGAGATGGAGATGGTGTTCCACTGCGGGACGGTTGTCGTGCCGAACTCGATGGTGTCCACCACCAGCCGCATCGAAGGCTCCGGCGGGAAGATGTACTCTTTCTGGGCGATGTATTCTTTCAAGATATCGTTCTGGATGGTGCCGCGCAGTTGATCGGGACGCACGCCCTGTTTCTCAGCAGCAGCAATGTACATGGCCCAGACGATGGCCGCCGGTGAGTTGATGGTCATGCTGGTGGATACTTTGTCCAGCGGAATATCTGCCAATAAAATTTCCATATCCTTGAGCGAGGAGACCGCCACGCCGCACTTGCCGAATTCGCCCAGTGCTTCGGGCGCGTCGCTGTCGTAGCCCATCAGGGTGGGCAAGTCGAAGGCAATGGAGAGGCCGGTCTGGCCCTGTTCGAGCAGGTATTTGAAACGGGCGTTGGTCTCCTCAGCGGTGCCGAAACCGGCGAACATGCGCATCGTCCACAGCTTGCCGCGATGCAGCGTCGGGTGGACGCCGCGCGTGAAGGGATACTCGCCGGGCAGGCCGAGGTCGCGCCCGTAGTCCATATCGGGGATGTCGAGGGGGGTGTAGAGACGTTCCACCGGTTCGGAGGAGGTGGTGATGAATTGTTCTTGCCGTTCCGGCATATTCGCCAACGTCTTGTTCAGGCTGGTCTTCTCCCATGTTTCCAGTGACTGGCGCAGTTGGTCAAGTTTTCGACGGTCGTACATGGCTCACTCCTTGGGGGCTGTATCTGGCGGGATTATAGCATACACCCCTCTGCCCCCCCATTTCGAAGTTTAGAAATGGGGGGATGAAAGGGGGGCGGTCAATTTCTGATATACTCCCCTTATGCCTCGCTTAGAACTTGACCTCAACCCCGTCAGCCATATCAGTGCAGATGCCATCGGCGCGCCCGGCCAACGCATCTTCTACATCCAGGGCTGGCAGGAGAGCGATCCTCAGCCGGTGACGATCATCATAGAGAAGATCCAGCTCCAGTCGCTGGCTGTGGGTATCGAGCAATTCCAGGCCGAAATTGCCAAGCAGAACCCCAACTTGCCGCAGGCCTCTGCCGATTATCTCGAGCCGCAGATGCACATCAGCCCACCAGTTGACCCGCTCTTCCGTGTCGGGGAGATCGGTATGGGCTATGATCGCGATAATGATCTGGTCGTTTTACTGATGCGTGAGATCGTGCTCGAAGGTGCAGACCCCGAGAATGCTGCGGTCGTCCGCTTCTGGTGCACCCGCTCACAGGCGCGCGCCATGGCCCGTTGGGGCGCGGAAGTCGCCAGCCGGGGGCGGCCCCTCTGTCCGCAATGTGGGGGGCCGATGGAGCCGGAAGGGCACTTTTGTCCCAAGAAGAATGGGCACAAAAAACAGTAATCAGTGGACAGTGATCAGTTTTCAGTGAACAGCAGTTTGAGGCAGGCCCTGGAGAATGGAGAAATAAAGCTTCAGGGCCAGTTTTTACTCGGCTCGAATTACACTTTCCTCGTCAAAGTCCGCCACGAAGGGCAGGAGATTCCTGCTATCTACAAACCGGCACGCGGCGAGCAGCCACTGTGGGATTTTCCCGAAGCCTCCCTGGCCGGGCGCGAAGTAGCCGCATATCTGGTCAGCGAAGCGCTCGGATTCAACTTCGTCCCGCTCACCGTGTTGCGGGCGGACGGCCCCTTCGGCCCCGGCTCGCTCCAGCAATCCATCGAGTACGATCCCAACTACCACTATTTCACTTTTTCGGAGAGCGACCGGGAACGCCTGCGCCCGGTAGCCCTCTTCGATCTTCTGGTCAACAACGCCGACCGCAAGGGCAGCCATCTGCTCATTGAAAAGGGTACAAACAAGCTCTGGCTGATTGACCACGGCTTGTGCTTTCACGCCGAGGACAAACTGCGCACGGTGCTCTGGGACTTTGCCGGGGAGGCACTTCCCGACGAATTGCTTGCTACTTTACGCACCCTTCGCTCAATCCTCGCCCATTCTCGCTCCGCGCCTCACGCTCCAATCTCCACGACTCTTCCTTCATATCTTCAACCTGAGGAACTCGCCTCCCTCGCCGCGCGTGCCGATTGTTTGCTTGCCAATCCGGTCTTTCCCCATCCGCCGGAAGATAGGCGGGCGTATCCATATCCGCCGCTATGAGAGATAAATAGCAAGAAACGAGCAAGGGTGATTTCACCAAAACTATTGGCTATATCACCAAGGTTTTTGGTTATCTTACCAGGTCATTTGACTGCGCCCAATGCAGGGCCTTCTCAAAGTCGAGAAGTATCCTGCCAGTGTGCCCCATTTTCTGCCCCCTTCTCCAAGGAAGGGGAAAAGAAGCGAAAAAAGGGGTGCGGTGGGCGCGAAGCGCCCCCGCACCCCTTTTTTCGCACAGTTCTACCCTCCTCGATTCTGGGAGGGGCCGGAGCTTGTCCTGCCTGCCCTGGCGGTCAGGCCAGGGAGCGAAGTCGAAGGGGTGGGGTTGAAAACTCGTACTTTGAGAAAGCCCTATTGCCCAATTTCCGACCAAAGCCGCTTTTACCCAATCCGATGTACAATAGATGGTGATCGGAGGAGCTATGCCCAAAGTGACAATCCAACAACTCCTGGATGCCCTGCAAACTGGCTGGGGACAGTACGCTGCCGGGTTCGAGCGACTTTCCCCAGCAGAGCAGGCAGCCTTTTTGCAGAGACAAGGCTTCTCGCGCTTTCACGATTTGCTGGCCCACATCTGCGCCTGGTGGGAAGATACTCTGGAGGTTGTGACCGCCATCCTCGAGGTCAGTGAATCGCCGCAGAAACGCTACGATGTGGACGCTTTCAACGCCGCGGCGGTCGCTAAATATCAGGATTGGAAAGAGAGCGATCTGCTGACCCACTACGAAAACCTGCGTGAAGCCTTGCTTTACCTGGTGGCCGAGCTTCCCGAAGAGGCGTTGACAAACCAGCGCATCGCGGGATGGCTGCATGCCAGCGTCGTAGAGCACCTCCATGAGCATTGCTTACTATAAGGAATCCATCACCCGTCACTCGCCACACGTCACTCGTTACTCATCACACGTCACTCTCCTGTGAGGAAACCATGAACGAAAATCGAGATGTTTTCATCGTATCCGCCGTCCGCCTGCCCATTGGCGTGGGCAAACCGACCGGGGCTTTGTTCCCCTTCCTGCCGGTTGACCTGACCGCACGCGTGCTGGTGGAGGTGGTGCGACGCGCCGGGATTGACCCGGCGCGGGTGGAAGATGTCGTCTGGGGCGTGGTCACGCCGGTCGGTGACCAGGGCGCGAACCTGGCACGCATGTCAGTGCTAAAGGCCGGGTTCCCGGCCCACGTCCCGGCCACCACCCTGAACCGCATGTGCGGGTCGTCCCAGCAGGCGATCCACTTCGCCGCGCAGGCCATCCTGGCAGGGGATATGGATTTGGTCATCGCGGGCGGCACTGAGATCATGTCACACCAGCCGATCGGGGCGGATTATCCCGCCGAGTGGCCCAAGGATTTCCCCTATAAGCTGGTGCATCAAGGCATCAGCGCCGACATGATGGCGGAAAAGTGGGGCCTGAAGCGCGACGAGTTGGACGATTTTGCCTTCCAAAGCCATATCCGCGCCGGTCAGGCCATCCAGAATGGCTACTTCGAGAGCCAGATTCTGCCAGTAGATTTACCGGATCGCAGCCGCTTCACCACCGACCAGGGCGTGCGTATGCCCCCCGACCGGGCGAAGATAGCCGCCCTGAAACCGGCTTTCAAAGAAAATGGCACCATTACAGCGGCCAACTCCAGCCAGATCAGCGACGGTAGCGCGGCGGTCCTGTTGGCTTCACCCGAAGCGATTGGACGCTATAACCTGACCCCGTTGGCGCGCCTCGTTGCACGCACAGTGGTCGGCTCGGACCCGGTGCTGATGCTGGATGCACCCATCCCGGCCACCAAGAAGGTTTTGGGAATGGCAAACCTGACGCTGGCGGACATGGACGTGATCGAGATCAACGAGGCGTTCGCCAGTGTGGTGCTGGCCTGGGCAAAAGAAGTTAAACCCGACATGGCGCGTGTCAACCCCAACGGCGGCGCCATCGCGCACGGACACCCGGTCGGCGCGACCGGCGCCATCCTGATGACCAAGCTGGTCTACGAGCTGCAGCGCCGCAAGGCGAAGTATGGTATGCAGACCATGTGCATCGGTCACGGCATGGCCACGGCGACAATTATCGAAAGGCTTTGATCCCGAAGGCACAGAGAACACAAAGAGGCCGGGGAACAATTCCTGGCCACTTTTTGCGCGGTTCGCCCACCACCATACACCAAGCTGCCTTATTACGCGCTCGCAGCCGGTTGGTGTCGGACTTTTACTTCCCGGTTGATACGGTCAGTAAGATTTTTATCTGCGGATTCAAGATCATAGCGTACTTGTAACCGCAGCCAAACCGCTGCGCTTGTGCCAAAATAGCGAGCCAGTCTCATTGCAGTATCCACCGTGATCGCGCGTTGGCCGTTGACAATCTGACTGATACGGATGGGAGTGACACCAATATCATGCGCCAAACGATATTGGCTCAAACCGAGCGGTTTCATGAAATCCTCTAACAAAACTTCACCGGGGTGAATTGGGGAAAGTATATTATCCATGGTTTTTACCTTTACGAGTGATAGTCAACAATCTCCACGTTTCTGGCTTTGTTTTCAATCCACACAAAGCAAATTCTCCATTGTTCATTGATGCGGATGCTATACTGCCCTGCCCGATTGCCCTTGAGTTTTTCGAGCCTGTTGCCGGGTGGAGCAAATAAATCCTGCAAATCCTCTGCGTCGTCTAAATAAAGCAATTTGCGCCGGGCAGTGCGTTGAATATCTTTCGGAAATTGAGTGGAGACTTGGCCGAGGAATATCTTCCTGGTTTCTTCAGAAGCGAAAGACTCAATCACAACGCAATAATATCACGGCGCGATAATATTTTCAAGATGCAAATCTGCAAATGGGCAACCTGATGGTTTGACAGATTCTCACCGAAGGGACAACGCCCGCAGCGGCGCGACCGGCGCGATCCTGATGACCAAGCTGGTCTACGAGCTGCAGCGCCGCAAGGCGAGGTATGGCTTGCAGACCATGTGCATCGGTCACGGCATGGCCACGGCGACGGTCATCGAGAGGATTTCGACAAAAGGCGCAGGGCGTAGAGAAAGTAAAAGAGGTCAGGGAGCAATCTCTGGCTTCTTGATTTTGAAGCCTATGGTTAGTCTTATCCCCCTGCCCCCTTCGTACCCCTACCCCCTTCCCCCTCCGGGGGCCTTCGGCGGGGACCTTCGGCGGGGTACTGCGGGGACCTTCGGCGGGGGAGGGGGCGGTGAAGCGTTGCTAAGAAACTTCCCTGGAAAGAAAAAACCGGCTGCGAAATCGGTAGCCTGCTCTGGATACTAAGCAGAGAGTAACTGATGGCGTTCCACAATATCAGCCGGAGAAAATAGTCGAATGTTCTCTTCGATTCTGCGCAGTTGCGCGTCCACGGTCTCCGATGGAACACCGGCAGGAGCATAAGCAACATAGAGGGCGCCAGAGGTCTCTGATGAAATAGGAGACCGATCATCCTGCCCGTATAGAATTGAACAGCATACACCATTTGCATCTCTCATAATCATATCGCCCGCACGAATGGCTTTGGAAGAGCCTTTCATCTGAGTGAACTGATCTCCTTCACGGGACACGTCTATCAAGATCAATCCAGATAACTTCGCAACGTCATGTCCAGCGGTTAGGACTAACGTTTCCACTTCTGCAATGAAGTTTGCATCGACCAAGGGACAAACATCCGGCAGGTTCTTTCCTTTCAACACGATCGACTCGACTTGGAGCAGTACATGGAAAGTCTTGCTGAAGCGCTTGTAGTACCGTTCGTAGGCCGACATCACGGGCAGCGACAAGAAATCCTGCCGCGTAAACCCTTGATAGCGCTCTCTCAAACGCGCTTCCGTCTCCCGTTTTCGCTCATCCAACCTGGGAGACGAGGGGGGGTTCTCTACGTCTGAAAGTTCCAGAAGCCCTATCACAGCCCCGGGGTGAGCCGTTTGCCATTCATCGACTGCTGAAATCGAAAGCATCAGATTCTCCTAACTACTAACCAAAACCCAAGAACAGGCACACGGTGGCTGACCCGCAGCAGCGGGAGCGGCGATCAAGGGGAGGGCGGCTACGGCCGGATGGAGAGGGCGGGGGAAGTACCGGCTCAATCAAGCGCCATTGTTCGCCGGTGAGGTGCATAGGAATTTTGAGTAAAAAAAACTCGAGGAACAAAGGAGGAACAAATACCCTTGGGATTGGGATGAACGGGAGGGGTAAGGGATTGGTTATATAAGAGAGTCATGCTGATACCTGTTCTATCTTCCTGGCAGATCCTTTTGACTTCTTTACCAATTATAGCACAATAGTTCTAATTTTACAAGAGTTAGAGTCTGATATTCAGACAAGAGTACGAACTTTCTCTCTTTGCCACGGATTACACAGATTGTCACTGATTTCGTTAATATTTTCTCCGTGGGAATCCATGAAACCCGTAAAAAACCTTTGTCCGATGTTTCGCCTGAACTTCAATTGGAGTGTGTACAGCCGAACAATGGTTTGGCTTACCCCCTGCCCCCTGCGTACCCTTACCCCCTACCCCCTTCCCCCTCCGGGGGCCTTCGGCGGGGGCCTTCGGCGGGGTACTACGGGGACCTTCGGCGGGGGGCAGGACGCCCACGCCGTGCGCATCCGGCCTTCGGGCGCGCTGCCGAGTAGGCCTTCGGTGGTTCATTGACCTGCACGTGACCATGAATGGCTCCTACACCTTGAATGAATCCCACGCGGCAACCGAGGCCATCGAGAAGGCCATCCAGGCAACCATCGCCACAACCGACGTGACCATACACGTCGAGCCGGCAGAAGCGCCCGTTATCAAACCACGATCCTTACAAGGCAGGGGCAGGCGAGCAAAAAGGAACACGAAGCAGGTGCGAGACGAAAGATAAGTTTTTTGCCCGGCTTCTACAACCTGAATCGAGTAGGGAGCGGCGGCTAACCGCTCCCTCTAATACCAAAGCAACACCGGTTGTTACCTGAAACATGTTCCCAACACGCGGGGGGATGAACCGAATGCAAGTATCCTTAGAATTGTGATACAATTGCAGTACATATGAAGCGGAGGCTGTTATGATCAAATCTGCAACAATCACTGTACGTCTTGACCCGCAGGTAAAAAAGAGCGCCGAAGCTGTGTTGAGGACCCTCGGCCTGACTACCACGCAGGCAGTTAATCTGTTCTTTACCCAGGTTAGCCTGAATAAAGGGCTACCCTTTGCGGTTGAAGTACCCAATGCCGAAACTTTGAAAGCGATGGAAGATGTCGCCCTGCATCGAAACGTGGAAACCTTCGATAACGTGGAAGCCCTGTTCGCTGACCTGGAATCTTGATGCGCACCATTGTCCGCTCTACTGCCTTCAAAAAGGATTTCAAGCGCCTGCAAAAGCGCGGCATTGACATGAGCCAATTGCAAGAAATCATCGTTACGTTGGCATCTGGCCAGACGCTCGACCAGCGGCATAAAGACCATTCCTTAAAAGGAGCCTATGCCGGGTTTCGTGAATGTCACATCACCCCAGACTGGCTGCTGATCTATACTCTGACCTTTGACGAACTTGGCCTTGCCAGGACAGGCTCTCACGTCGACTTGTTTGAATAATAGTAACCAGCCAGCCTTGCTCTCACACCACCGAACATGCGGGGCGCACAACAAGAAAAGCGCCTAGATGGGCGCTTTGTGCTCCTCGCCGAGGACTTGAACCTCGAACCTGGCGGTTCAAGTTTCAAATCCTGTACACATACATTTTTTATCGTTACGTTATTGCCAACGGATGGCCAAGGCACGAAGTGCGTTGTCGGCGTGCAAGCGGGTGTTGGGTGGCCCTGCTTGGGTTACGGAAAATCATTTAAAGGTTCTTAATCATAAATTGAGACTATCACCTAAAATTCTGTCCCAAGGCATTGAACCCAACTCTATGTAATCA
>JALHUM010000209.1 GCA_022865905.1 Anaerolineales bacterium
CAAAATGTTTTCTGCGATAGTCAGATGCGGGATCAGGCTGAAATCCTGGTAGACCGCATAGATCCCCAATTGACGGGCGCGCAATGGGGAACCAAGTTCGATGGGCTTGCCGTCCAAGAAAATCTCGCCCTTGTCGCAGGGAAGGGCTCCGGAGAGGATCTTGACCAGCGTCGATTTTCCGGCTCCGTTTTCCCCGGAAATGGCATGCACCTCGCCCTTTACCGCAGAAAAATCCACACCGCGTAAGGCTTGTGTCCCGTCGAAACTTTTACTGATGCCTTTCATTACCAGGTAATCGGAATTACCCATCTCCAGATCCTTACTCCGTTACTAATGGTGGGAAAGCATTGTGCACAACCACGGTCTTCTGATCGGTCATCTCTTCCAGGGTATCGTGGACGCCCTCGCGCCCATGACCGCTCATCTTGATACCGCCGAATGGCAGGGTTTCAACACGCAGGGCAGATGACCAGTTGACAATCACACCGCCTGCCTCCAGGCGGTAAGCGATATCCAGTGCCTTATTAATATCCTGGGTGAAGACAGCGGACTGCAGCCCGTAAGGGGATGAATTGGCCATGTCGACTGCTGCATCGATTGAGCTGAACGGTACCAACGGTACCACCGGGCCAAAAACCTCCTCCTTGAAGAGCGGCATGTCGGTGGCCACATCCCGCAGCACAGTGGGTTCCATGAATGTCCCGTGTCGAATGCCGCCCGCAAGCAACTTCGCCCCCGCCTTCACAGCTCCGTTCACGAAAGCTTCCACTTCCTCGGCAGCTTGCTCGTTGATCAGTGGACCGACATCAGTAGTTTCCAGCAATTGGTCACCCACCTTGAGCGCTTTGGCCTTGTCTGCCAGCAGGGCAGCGAACTTATCGTATATGGAGGCCTCCACCAACACGCGCTTTACTGCGCAGCAGATCTGCCCGTTTCCTCGTGCCAGGCGTCCTAATACCACCGCATTGGCTGCCTTTTCCAGGTCGGCATCCGCTAGGATGATCAGGGCATCATTACCGCCGAGTTCCATATGTACCTTCTTCAGGTTCTGCGCTGCGATCTCGGCAATGCGTACTCCCACTTCGGTGCTGCCGGTAACCGTGATAAGCTGGATGCCTTCCGAACGCGCCAGGAAATCACCGATCACGGCGCCCGGCCCGGTGATCATTTGGTGGGCATATTTCGGCAGACCGCATTCTTGCATCAATTGAGTGATTTTCAACAATGTCAACGGGCAGGCGCTGGGTGGCTTCGAAACCACGGCGTTACCGGCTGCAAGTGCTGCCGCAGCCTTGTGACCCCACAACTCGACCGGGTAGTTGAACGGCACAATCGCTGCCACCACTCCCAAGGGTTGCCGGATTGTGAAGGCAAAATGGCGCTCGTTTCCACGCACTGCATCCACCGGCATCACTCGCCCGAAGATGCGTTTGCTTTCCTCGCCAAAACCGCGGAAGATGTTGGCGGTCACCAACACCTCGGCCCGCGTCTGCAGGATGGGTTTTCCGTTCTCCGCAGCCAATAGCTTGCCAAGTTCATTGGCTTGGCCTTCAATCGCCAGGGCAATGCGGTTCAGGATCTCAAACCTCTGGAGGGCCGTGAGCTTGCGCATGGCCAGTTTTCCTTTCTGGGCTGCTGCCACCATCCGCTTGGCATCCTCCAGGGTGCCTCGCGGCACCTTGTCCAGCACCTCACCAGTCCCAGGGTTGCGGATTTCCATCCAGGCTTTATCTGACGATTCCACCCATTGGTCATCAATGAACATTTTCATTTTGTCCTCGCTTTCAAATTATGCAGAAATAATAGGGCCTTTAGGATCCCAGCGTAATCCCGAACATAGCAGCTAAGCGGAATAGCCCCAGCGTCTGGAGACGCGCCGGGTGCTTTCCCAGAGCAAGGGTCCCAGTTGCATGGCACGTTCTAGGGTGATCCGTTCGCATGGCCCCGAAATGCTGATTGCGGCAATCGCCTTGCTTGAGTAATCCAGCACCGGCGCCCCCACACAGCGGATACCGGGCTCGTTCTCCTCATTATCCAAAGCAAAACCCTGCGAGCGAACACTGACAAGTTCGGCGCGCAGGGCGGCGGGTGATAATTTTGTTTGGCTGGTGCGAGCTTCCAGTTTTTCGGAAAGAACGGCTTCCAGCAGTTCTGTGTTGCTGAAAGCCAAAATCGCCTTGCCAAGCGATGTGCAATACATGGGCAAACGCGATCCAATATGGGAAGACATGCCTAAAGCGTGTGGGCTTTCAATCTTGGAAATATAGACCACCTCTCTCCCTGAAGGAACAGCCAGGTGGATGGTCTCTCCGGTTTTTTCAGCCAGCTCGTTCATCACTACCTGGCTCTCATTCCTCAGATCACTTTTCGCCAGAAAAACACCAGCAATTTCGATCACCTTGGCGCCAAGGCAAAAACGATCACCATCTTTTCGCTCAGCCAATCCCAGTTCCTGGAGCGTGACGAGGTAACGGTGGGTCGAGCTCTTGGGCATTTTTATGAGCGTGGAGAGTTCCGCAAGGCTGATACCAACGTCAGCATTTGAGGCCAGAATCTCGACGATATAAATCGCCTTTGCCACAGTGGTGGAGGCCGATGAAACCTTCAACCTATCTTTTGGTGTGTGGCGGGCTTCTTTTAATGGATCAATTCCAGGGAGCTTGTGGCTCAATTCGTGCTTTTCAGGCATTGGTGTGAACCCTTTTTACAATCCACGAGGTAGAAAGGGTACTCATCAGAAGTTTTGCCCATCCCATATATCGGTCTTGCGTGCTAATATATGGAACATTATTCCACATAATAGCACGCGCTGAATTACATGTCAATAGGCTTTCAGGAATTCATCAATTTGGACATCTGGTATCATAAGTGCGCGCAAATCTCACGGATCTTCTGTTGATGAATCTGCCTGCAAGAAAGCAATCGCCAAGAGCCATCAAAGCTCTATCTGACAGAAACGATACTTGAAGAATCACATGATAATGAAGTAATTATCTGAGCGTTGTTATGGATAAGGTCGAAAACAATTTCAGATCTTCTGCTGGTTAAGATTTCCTTGCGTTTACCCCCTTCACGTCTTATAAGAATAGTTTTTCTCATAAGTTTTTTTCTACCAATAATATGGGTCAATAAACTGTCAGCGTCCCCTCCTTAGTGTTCTGTAATAGTTGTTGTTTTCTTATTTTACATCGGCGACTAACGAAAAGAAAATAATACTGAATTCTCTACCGTGCCGGATCACCAATGAGTCGCTAAGGAAGTAACGAACCTACTGATAAGAGATCAAGACTGGATAAGGTAGTTGGCGTTTACCAGGATGGGGGAAATCGCAATAGATTTTACAAGCCAAAGGGGATCGAGAAGTACCCGGCTTTTTGCCCAATACGTAAGCATGTTCTTACCAACCTTATCGTATCACCTCTGGCAAACTGCTGTCGCGAGCGGCGAAGCCGCTGTCCGCTGCAAGCCGATGTTAGCCCGCTCTCATCGCCCGGAACTTCGGAATTGCCTCGTTAGCCACAACCTCAAGTATGCCAGGATTCATACAACGGTTATCCATTCCGGGATGATCATAATCTGATTGTTAACTCATCAAGTTTGCCCCTCTGCTCAAAACGCAAACCAGCCAGGAATTCCTCAATGTCATTGGAATTCTGACTGGTTTTGTCTAATTTCTGTGCCCCCAAGCGGACTCGAACCGCTGTTTGGGCCTTGAGAGGGCCCCGTCCTGGGCCACTAGACGATGGGGGCTTGTGACACCGCTGGACTCGTGCCAGCGGTGTGGCGCATGGCGGCAGGTCCCACAGGGATGCTTCGCGAAAGCCGCCTGCGCCGAGCGGACGTGATTTTATCAGACGGCATCAGAATCGTCAATCAAAAATACGTGCAGCTCGCTCGGCCCGTGGACGCCGATGGTCAATGTCATCTCGATATCCGCCGTGCGTGAGGGGCCGGTGATGATGACCCCGGCCGCAGCTTCCCGGACCTCGGGCTTGCGCAGCGCCTCTGGGAGCGACGGCAAAATCTCGGACGCTCGCAAGATGGCAATGTGGATTTCCGGCAGCAGCGATGCCGTCAGCGGACGGCCCTCGCCTCCGATCATAACCAACGTGCCAGTATCGGCAATCCCGACCAGGGCGCCGGTAATTCCTGCGCGGACCGAAGGGGCTGGTTCGCGAACGATTTGTATCCCTTGTTGTGCCTGGGCGGCCATTAATTCTGCCCCTAGATCATCCACAACCACGCGCTCGATGCCGCGCTCGTGCAGGAAGTCCACCATTCTTGGGGTCAGATCTTTTTCTGCCACGCGGATGACATTCCCGCTGAGGGCAGTCAGTTCTTCAATGAATTGGGCTGCAAGAGGTTTTTGAACTGCAACCTCCAAAACACAGTGAGAGGCGCGAAGATCGCCAGGTTCTTCACATTTTTGTTGTTCTTTCTTCGAGTTCGCCTGCCATCGTTGTTTGGGGTACGCCTCTTCGCGGTTGATCTTTTTCCACCGCGCCCGGAAAGGACTCACCGCCAGGCGCGGAGAATCCTTGCTGTAGCCCCAGCCTGTCCATGTTGGGATGCGCATGTATGCGCGGCGGGGGCTGTAGACCCGGCTGAGGATGCCACCCAGACTCTGGAAAACGGCGAACAGGCTCGCGTTCCCGGCCGCGAACCGAAAGCCTTTCAACCCAAATTTAACAGCAAAAGGAATCCCAACTCCTTCGTTTGTGTTCCCTTCGGCTTCGCTCCCTGGCCTGACCGCCAGGGCAGGCAGGGCAAGCCTTTGTGCACTCTCGTCCCCGTTCTTTGGTGAATGTGGTGAGAGACCGGAACGAACACGCAACAGCAGCCCCGGCAGGTCAATGTCCACCGGACAGGCTTCCCGGCACGCGCCGCATAGGGACGAGGCCTGGGCCAGGTGGCCGTAGTTTTCGCAGCCGAACAGGCCCGGTGAAATGACCGAGCCGATCGGGCCGGGGTAGGGCGCGATCGAACCGTTATTGCCAACATAGGCGTGCCCACCGATCTCACGGAAGACCGGACAGGCGTTCAGGCACGCGCCGCAGCGGATGCAATAAAGGGCTTCGCGGAGCGGGGAAGCAAGGAGCGTAGAGCGACCGTTGTCCACGAGGATGAGGTGGCGTTCGAGGGGGCCATCTGGGTCGGTGAGACGTTTGGGTGAGTGGATCAGGCTGGTGTAGACGCTCAGTTTCTGGCCGGTGGCGGAGCGCGGCAGGAGCGAGAGGAAAAGCGCCAGGTCGTCCAGCGTGGGGACGAGGCGCTCGATGCCCATCAAGGCAATGTGGACGGGCGGGAGGGTGGTGACCATGCGCCCGTTGCCCTCGTTGGTGACGATGCAAAGGGTGCCGGTCTCGGCTACGCCGAAGTTGACGCCGGAAACGCCAATGTCGGCCGTAAGAAAAACGTCGCGCAGAACTCTGCGGGCGGTGTTGGTGAGCGTGGGAATATCTTCAGTGTAGGGGATGCCTAGTTTCTCGGCAAACAGTTGTCCTACTTCCTGCCTTCGCAGGTGGACAGCAGGGGTGATGATGTGGCTAGGCCTCTCCCCGCGCAACTGGACGATGTACTCGCCCAGGTCGGTCTCGACCACACGATATCCAACCGCTTCGAGGGCGTGGTTGAGGTTGATTTCTTCGGAGACCATGGATTTGGATTTTGCCACGAGTAGGGGCGACGTATGCGTTCCCCCTACCTTCGCCTCTACAGAACGGGCAATTTCCAAAAAAATGCGGATAGCTTCGCCTGCATTTTTGGCGCGGTGAACGATGATGCTGTTCTTCTTCACCTTTGCGATGAACTGCGCCAGGTATTCGTCGAGATGAGCGATCACCTCCGCTTTGATGTCATGGGCGCGCTGGCGGCGTTCCTGGTAATCGGAGACGGAGGCAAAGGCGGAGAGACGGCCGGTTTTACGGCGCTCCGCATTGGCGTCCAGGGCGGCCTGGAGGTTCGCGTCGGTCAGGGAG
>JALHUM010000210.1 GCA_022865905.1 Anaerolineales bacterium
GGTTTGGTACATGTCCAGGCAGTCCACGCCAGGATAATGCGACCAGATGGAACAAGTTGCAGTGCAACCGGCGCCCAGCCGCTCGCCCCGATGAAAGACCTGTCCCGCACCAGGTTCCCTTGACTATCCAGCACAGAATAGGCCATGCCTCCCGGCGAGTGACTATAAGTCAGCAGCCAGCGGTTCCCATTCAAGTGCGCCACTGCGGGAGAAGAATCTCCCTCGTTCGCGCTCAGGGTGTCCACGGTGAGTTGGGTGACGGGTTTGAGCGGGTTGCCAGCAGCATCCCTCACCGCGTAATAGATATCATCGAGCAGACAATCGCTGCTGCAACCTGCGCTGGGCGCTTCCTGGCTCTCCCGCTGCCAGGCAACCACGAAATGGTTGTCATCGGTGGCGGCCAGGCGACCGTTCCAGAAGCGCGGCACGCCGTAGATTGGTAGATTAGACTGGTACCAGTCATTGTTCTGAGTCAGATCGAGCGGACCGTAAGCGAGCCTTCCCGAGGAGTCGAGAATGGCGAAGAAAACGTTCCAGTTCTCTTGTTCGCCACCCGCTACTGCGCGCATCTGGCGATGCCGCCAGGCAATGCCGATTGACCCATTGGACGCAGCCGCCACAACCGGTTCTTCATCGTAGATGGCCTGGGTCGCTGCGCTGTGATCCGCCAGTTTGGTCACCTGCTGTAGGGTGCTGCCGGCATGGTCGAGCAAGGTGTATTCCAGTTCAGAGACGATCACCGCGCCCCCGCCTAGATAACGCCACCTTTGCCAGATGTAGAGCAGATTGCCCTCGCTGGTCTCGGCGACAGCGAGATTGTATCCCCACCAGGCATTGCTGGTGGCTTGCTTACGCTGCCAGCCCTGCGGCTGCACCAGCAAGAGACTCATGGCGCCATCCGCGTCGTCGCGGAAGACTTGAGCAAAGCGCGCTGAGACGGCTGCCTGGAGCGTGACGGTCTTGGATATGCCTGTGTCGAGAGAAGAGGCGGCAGTCAATGCCAGCGTGTCGCCGGATCCTACGGCAACGTTAGACGGCGCCGTCACTCTTACAGTCACCAGTAACGTGCCACCCTGTCCTATGGGTCCCGTGTCCGCTATGCTATCGCCATCTGTATCGCTGAGAGGAGTCGTGCCATCCGCAGCCAGCAACGTAACCGGCCAAATCGAGGTGGTTGTCAGATCAAAGGTATCCGAGCCCAGGTCACCGAGGTTGCGGATCAACACAGGTAAGGATAGGGTACCACCCGGACTGATAAAACCACTCTGGTAAGAGGGTGAAACTCGCACCCGTGCCCCAGGCGCAGGACGGGAAAAGCGCACGGCTACACCAGAGGGAGCAGCGGCGCAGAAGGAGAGGTACGTCAGCCCATCGGTGCCAGCAGCATTTTCGATTCCTGCTGCGCCGCACCAGCGGCTGCCCGTATAACGCATCTGATCATACTGGAAGAGGATGTCCCCGTTCTCGTAGAGGACCACCTCGAAACGAAAAAGGTCATCGCCGCCCGTGGGGTCCGTCGCGCTGCCTCCCGCTACATCGTACCACTCGACGACAAAGTACCGTACGGGCGCAGTCCCGCCGCGCAAATAATACACCTGCCCCGTTGGAGCGCTTGTAGACAAATACAGCGGCGCCCAGTACGGGGCGATGACATTGTTCGGCTCACCGGAAGCAGGAATTTGAGACTGGCTGGGCCAGCTGCCCGCCTCGGTAAAAGTCAAAAAGCCGGAGGCGGCAATGTGCACCTGGGTGTAGGTATTCTCGTAATAGCGAAATGAAAAGCCCAGATCCAGCGGTCCGAAATGCTGCCCGCCGCTGGCCCCATTCATCCCGGTGTCGGTGCCCGTCCTGGCATCCATCCAGGCAAAAGGAAGCGTGTCGTCCCAGGTGTATCCATAATCGTCGGGAGCGCTGGCGGCACGCGCGGGTCCTGAGGCGGGTTGGAGCAGCGGCTGCCAATCCGCTGGCGCCGCCCAAAGTCCTGAAGAGGTGGGATAGGGGCTATTTTGAAAAACCGGACCCGCCGGCCCTCCCCGAGGAGGTTGCCCATCCTGCAGCGCTGCCTGTGCCCAGACCGGAGAGCTGCCCATCAAAAGGAGTATGAGCAACATCGGCAAAGAGAGCCAGTGCTTGCCCTTCCATCTCTGCATTCTAATCTCATTCATCATTTTGCATCCTGAAATCTTTAAGGTTGGCTGCCTGTCAATGTCCTATAGTATTACCGCTCAACATTTGCGCGATCCGCGAGAATCATTTGTATCGTGTCGCGGCAAGCCGTTCTTTCCCAGAAGGACATCAGGACGGCGCGGCGAAGTAGTCTCCCGGACTGCGAGGGGATTGCTTACCCTTCGGGTACCATGTCGACCGGCAAAGAGTGCCAATCTCGCACGTGTGCCCGCGCACAATGCAGGATACGACACCCAATTTGCTTGGCGTCAGGCCCTTCCAGGGTGCTTCGCGAAGACGCCGGATTCCTTTTTTGAGCAGCATCGCCCTCTCCCCTTCCTTGTAGGGAAGGGGATGGGGGTTAGGTCCGCAGCCGCTTACTGGCCGTACAGCATCACCCAGAATTCGGTAGACGCGTAATAGGTAGTAAAGTTGTCCCAGGTAACTACTTCTATCTGAGTGGGATTCGCTTGGGGATTGTAGACAGAACAAGTCACATCCCGCGTTTCTGGCCAGAATAAGTCAATCGTACACGTGGGAAACCGGTTCGTTACGATAAAGCCAAAGTCAATGTAGTAAACGCCACCTCCGCCGGTAACCGTCGGCGCAACCCCGTTGACATTGTTGAACCAATCACCAACAAAAGGGTTATTACTACCATCACGCTGGATATGGACGCCAGCCGCAACCAGCGCTCCGGCTTCGCGATGCAGGAAGGCCGCCATCTCGGCGCGGGTGACATAGTTATTGGGGCAGTATTGGCTGGAGGTGCAGCCTTGTGTGATCCCATTGCTGGAAAGCCAATAGACGTCGTTGTAGAACCAATCGCCTGGGTTGACATCGCCAAAGGGCCAGGCTGCCAGCACGGCGACAGTGCCAAGGCTGGTAATTATCGAGGTGAGGATGAAAGCCGCAATGATGAGGAAGATCTTTCTCTTATTCATGGGAGCTCCTTTTGAATCTATGCAGGTCTAGCATTTATTGCTGTTGATAGGCAAGTGAAATCCATTTCTTAATCCTGATCGTTTTTTGTGATGAATCAGCATCAGTGACAACGATTTCAAAAGAGTTCGGGGCCACCTCCTTTCTTATCTAATATTACCACTCAATATGTACCTGATTCGCGAGAATCTATTATATCGTGTCGCTGCCGAGTAGGCCTTCGGCGAGCCGTTCTTTCCCGGAAGGACAGCCGGCGAAGCAGTCACCCGGCCTGCGAGGGGATTGCTTCGCCGCCTTTGACGACTCGCCCCTGCGAAGAACGCAGGGACTTCGCCGACTTCGAAGAACGCAGGGACTTCGCCGCCTTCGGCGGCTCGCAATAACATTTGGTTGCGGCTGGAAGCCGCGCTA
>JALHUM010000211.1 GCA_022865905.1 Anaerolineales bacterium
GTTCGTCGCCGTCTTCGTAGCCACGCGTCTCAACATTGACCGCCTCTACGAGACCATCAAGCTGGCCTTTGCCTTCGGGGCGCGCGGCCTGATGCTCAACCGCTTCAACCCCGGCGGGCGCGGACGGCAGCACGTCGAGGAGCTGCTCCCCACCGCTGGGCAGGTGCGCCAGGCGCTGGAAGTGGCCGATGCCGCTGCGGAGGAATTCGGCCTGCCCATCTCCTGCTCCATCCCTATCCAGCCCTGCCTGATAGACACGCGTCCCTTTAAAAGGTTGGGGTTCGGTTTCTGCGCGGCCGGGAGCGAACGCGCCTACTACACCCTCGATCCACTGGGCAACCTGCGCCCCTGCAACCACACCGATACCATCCTGGGCAACCTGTTCGACGAGCCGTTCGCCGCGCTGATGGCCCCCGAACGGATGGATGCATTCACCTCTGCCATCCCTTCCTTCTGCGCAAAATGTGCGCGCCGCTCTGAATGCCAGGGCGGGTGCAAGGCTGCTGCCCAGGCCTGTTATGGCTCGCTGACGGCAGAAGAGCCTTTCCTTCATCACAGCCGTAATGCAGTGGAGGAAAATTACCTCGAACCCCTTCACCCATGATATAATTTCATCACCGTACTGATCCAGGAGCAGAAGGAATGACAGACACCCTGTAGAAAACCAAACGATCCCGGGCAACCCAACCCGCTGGTTTTGATTCCGGCCGGGGGCGTCTGCCCCCGGTTTTGCATTCACAGGCCTGTCTATGCTTACTGCTCACCAACTCACCAAATCCTACGACCTCCACACCGTACTCCAAAACATCACCTTCAGCATCTCCGCTTGCGAACGTCTCGGCCTGATCGGCCCGAACGGCTGCGGCAAGACCACCCTCTTGCGCATCCTGGCTGGATTAGATAAGCCGGATTCTGGGACGGTGACGCACACGCGCCCAGATCTGCGGATCGGCTACCTGCCCCAGGGCTTTGACCTCGACCCCAGGCAGACGCTGCGGTCTACCCTCAGCCTGTCCGCCGTTTCGTTGGACATTCTCGAAGCCGAAGTCACGCGCCTCGCCGCTGCCCTGGCCGCGCGTCCCAATGACGCCTCCCTGCAAGCCAGGTACGACGCTGCACTGCGCCAACTCTCAAACTCCAACATCAAGCCTGCAACCGTCCTCGCGCCGCTCGGCCTCGCTGACATCCCTTACGACACGCCCGTTGGCAGGCTCAGCGGCGGACAAAAAACCCGTCTGCTGCTCGCCCGTCTCTTGCTCGCAGAGCCGAACCTATTGTTGCTCGACGAACCCACCAACCACCTCGACATCCAGATGCTCGAATGGCTTGAAGGCTGGCTGGCGCGCTTCCCCGGCGCGGCCTTGATCGTCTCGCACGACCGGACTTTCCTCGATCACACCACCAGCCGGATCCTCGACCTGAATCTCGAAGCGCACACGATCAGGGAATATATCGGCAATTACAGCGCATACCTCGAACAGTACACAAAAGAACACAAGAAGCAACTGTCTGCCTATGCTGACCAGGTGGCTGAAGTCCGCCGTATGCGGCAGGACATCGCCCGCACCAAACAGCAGTCCCTGAAAGTCGAACGGGCCACCACCTCCCGCGAACCCAGTGTGCGCCGCATTGCCAAAAAGGTTGCTAAAAAGGCGCTCGCGCGCGAGAAGAAGCTCGACCGCTACCTGGCATCGGAAGAGCGCGTGGAAAAGCCGAAAGAGAGCTGGCAGATGAAGCTCGATTTCACCGCGCCAGTCCACCAAAGCAAGGATGTGCTCATCGCCGAAAAATTGACAATTGGATATCCGGGTCATGCGCCGCTGCTGGAAAACGTCAATCTGCAGGTGCGCGCCGGTCAACGCATCGCGCTGACAGGGCCGAACGGCTGCGGCAAGACCACCCTGCTGCGCACCATCGCCGGGCAACTGGAACCCGTTTCCGGGTCCGTACGGCTCGGTGCGTCTGTCAAACTTGGTTACATGGCCCAGGAACAGGAGCTGCTCGATCCGTCACTATCTGCATTGGAGCTTATCCAAAGCACGGCGCCCTTCAACCAGACCGAAGCCAGGCACTTCCTGCACTTCTACCTGTTCAGCGGTGACGACCCCTTGCGCCCAGCGCGTGACTTGAGCTTCGGCGAGCGCGCCCGCCTGCAACTGGCCTTGCTCGTGGCGCAGGGATGCACCTTCCTGCTGCTCGACGAGCCGATCAACCACCTGGACATCCCCTCACGCGCCCGCTTCGAGCAAGCCCTTGGCCGCTTCGAGGGGACTGTCCTGGCGGTGGTGCATGACCGCTATTTCATCGAGCGTTTTGCAAAGGAGGTGTGGGCGGTAGAGGATCGGAAGGTGAGAAAGATTCAGATTTAATACAAAGGGCACAAAGACGATAGTCTCCCTTTCCAGTGTGGTTATCGAAGATACGCGAAAGTTAACCGCGAAGACGCGAAGAACGCCAAGACAACCTTTATAAAAGGCCTTTGCGGGCTTCGTTTCTTCGCGGTTCATATCCGGGATCATTCAACCCCACTCAGTGGGGAGACTACCAAACCAGAGAGGCTGTTATTAATAATACGGTATGTTTCATTATACTAAATCCATTGACATACTGTATCATATACAATATAATGTCACCAATGGTGATACTATGACAAACGAATCCTTTGAAAATGTCATCCTTGAACTACGGCGCGGGGTGATTGTGCTGGCTGTCCTGAGCCGACTCGACCAGGAGCAATATGGCTACTCGCTTATCAAGAACCTGGCCGATAACGGTCTCGAAATTGACCAGGGCACGCTCTACCCCCTACTGCGGCGGCTGGAAAGCCAGGGACTTTTGCAATCCAACTGGCGGGTCGAATCCGACCGCCCGCGCCGCTACTATTTGCTCAGCGACGAAGGCAGGACACTCCTGCCCAGGCTGAAAGAAGAATGGAAAGGCATCGTATCCATGATGAACAAGATGTTGTGATCCTGCTTAGGCGAGGGCTAAGCCCTCGCCCAAGAAGAGAAGGAGAATATTATGAACTTAATAGACACCTATATTTCCGAGGTCGGACGCCGCCTGCCGCGCAAGAACCGCCTCGACATCGAAGCTGAGATCCGCTCGGTTTTGCAGGATATACTCGAAGAGCGCTCGCAGACGACCGGTAAGCCCGTTGACGACGAGCTGACCTTCGAGGTGCTGAAAGAACACGGCGCGCCAGAAAAAGTAGCCGCCTCGTACATGCCGGAACGTTACCTGATCGGCCCGAGGCTGTACCCAATCTTCTTGACGGTCGTCAGAATCGTTTTTCCGGCTATCATCATCATCGCTGCGACCAGCGTAATCATCAATCTCAGCCAACACGCTGCAACAGTGAGTGACCTTGCCAGCGCTTTCGGTTATGCACTCGTTGGATTGGCGACCTCGGCCATCTCTGCCCTGGGCAACCTCGTGCTGATCTTCGCCATCATCGAGTGGGTACTGCGCAATGAGGGGATAACCGTCAAAGGCAAAGACCGGATGAAAGAGAAGGAATGGGATCCGCGCTTGCTAACAAGAATATCAACGCCCGATCAGGTCAAGCTTGGAGAGAAGATCGCCGAGATCGTTACAAGTTTCGCGGCCATCGTCATCTTCAACTTCTATCCCCAGATCATCGGATTCACGCCAAGTTTGAATAGCGTTGCAGAAACCGGCAACTGGTCATCCGTAACCTTCGTCCCGCTCCTCTCCGAGGCTTTCTTTTACTACGTTCCCTACCTGACCCTGGTCTGGGCGCTGACCATCTTCCTGGATATTTTCCTGCTGCGCCAGGGAACCTGGAACGCGGTGACGCGCATCTTCGCGATTGGTCTGAAGCTCATCAGCATCATCATTGCCGCCTCCATGCTGGCTGTCCCCTCGCTGGTAGCCCTCACAACCGAAACCCTGGCCGCCGGCATTGGCGACGCAGGTGCGGCGCAAATCCTGATGAGCCTGATTTCCCAGATCGTACACATCGCGCTGTGGATCGTAATCATCGTGGAGAGTATCGAAGTGGTCAGGCTCGCCTACCGGCTGGTGGTCAGGGCACCCGCACACCCCCCACTCCCTGGTTTCGTGAGATGACACGATCAAGATACATGCCAAACTTCAGCAAACCGATCACAGAGATCATCCGGCGACGTTTCTCGTGCCGGAGGTACCTCGAAACACCAATTGACGAGGGCACACGGCAACGCTTGCTGGATTTCATGGACACGCCCCAGAGCGGACCCTTCGGCTCGCGTCCGCGCTTCAGCCTGGTCGCGGCCACGGAGCAGGATCGCCGCGCGTTGAGGGGTCTCGGCACGTATGGATTCATCAAAGGCGTGAGCGGGTTCATCCTAGGCGCGGTGGAACCGTCGGAGAGAGACCTGGAAGATTATGGCTATTTGATGGAACGCATCCTTCTGTTTGCAACCGATCTCGACCTGGGTACCTGCTGGCTGGGCGGCACATTTACCCAAAGCAGCTTTGCCAGGAAAATCGCACTGACAGGCAATGAGGTCTTGCCAGCCGTTGCTTCCATCGGCTACATTGCCGATCCAGAGAAGGCCCGAGACGGCTTTATCCGTCAATATGCAGGCGCGCACCACCGGCTAGCTTGGGAAAAACTGCTCTTCGATAGACAATTCGGCGTTCCACTTGCGCCCGAGGACGCCGGTAAATATGCTATTGTGCTGGAAATGGTGCGGCTGGGGCCTTCGGCTTCCAACAAGCAGCCATGGCGCATCCTCAAAGATGGCAGCGCCTGGCACTTCTACCTGGGGCGGACGCCTGGCTACCGTGAGGGTTTCTTCCAGGTGCTCTTGAACCTGGTTGACTTGCAGCGCATTGACATGGGCATCGCTATGTGCCATTTCGAGCTGACAGCCCACGAGGCAGGTTTGAAGGGCGAATGGATTGTGGAAGAGCCAGAAATCGAAAAACCAGATGGGTTGACGGAATATACAGTAAGTTGGAAAAGTTAATAAGCCTTGCGGATTTCCACCCGTAAAGCTTTTTCATTCCCTCCTGAGAGAAAATACGTACATGTCTCCCCTACTGAACATTGATCACTGTTCACTGAAAACTATCAGGGTAGGCTGCCCGGCCCATAACTGCGGCGGACGCTGCCTGCTCATCGCCCATGTTGAAAATGGGCGCATCACCCGCCTGGATACCGACGACCGCCCCGACAGCCTGGCCGCGCCGCAACTGCGCGCCTGCGTGCGCGGACGCGCCTATCTGCGCCGCCAGTATCATCCCGACCGACTGCTGCATCCGCTGAAACGAGTCGGCGGGCGCGGCGAAGGCAAATTCGTCCAGATTTCGTGGGAGGAAGCGCTCGATACAGTCGCCGCGCAAATGCAGCGGGTCAAGCAACAATACGGCAACTCGGCCATGTTCGTCCCTTACGGCACAGGCAGCTACAACCAGCTCAACGGCTCACATATCGCCCGACGGCTGATGAACCTGTTCGGCGGCTGCCTGGGCATCTACAACTCCTACTCGTGGGCCGCCATCAACGCCGCCACGCCAACCGTCTACGGCACACTGGTCACCGGCAACCAACGCCAGGACTGGCTCAATAGCCGCTACATCATCATGTGGGGCTGGAACCCGGCCGAGATGCGGGACGGTACGAACAGCGATTACTTCGTCAAGCTGGCGCGCCACGCCTCCGGCAGTGGGGCGCGCGTGGTGTGCATTGACCCGCGCCACTCGCTCTCCGCTGCTGCCCTGGCCGACGAGTGGATCCCCATCCGCCCCGGCACAGACACGGCCATGATGAGCGCCATGGCTTACGTGATGATCGCCGAGCGGCTCTACGACGCAGAATTCGTGCGCACCCACTGCGTGGGGTTCGACGCCAGCCAGATGCCGGCTGGGAGCGAGGGCGAGGAGAGTTACAGCGATTACATCCTGGGCATGCGCGATGGCATCCCCAAGACTCCCGCATGGGCGGAAGTCATTACTGCCGTCCCCGCTGAGACAATTGCCCGCATCGCCCGCGAATATGCCACGATCAAGCCCGGCATGCTCTACCAGGGTTACGGGATGCAGCGCCGCGCCTACGGCGAGCAGGTGGTGCGCGCTGGCTGTGTGTTGGCAGCCATCACTGGCAACGTTGGCATCCCTGGAGGCTGGGCGAGTGGGTTGGGACTGCAAGCCCCGGACGGTGGCCCGCAGTGGACTGTCTTCCCGGCCGGAGAGAATCCGATCAAAGCGGCCATCCCGGTCTTTCTCTGGACCGAGGCCATTTTGCGCGGAAAAGCGATGACCCAGACTGACGGTTTGCTCGGCGCCGAGCGGCTCGATAACGACATCAAGCTCATCTATGCCGTGGCGACGAACTGTCTCATCAATCAGCACGCGGACGTTAATCACTCTGCTGAAATCCTGCGCGACGAGAGCAAAGTCGAGTTTCTAGTCGTGCAGGATAACTTCCTGACCCCCACCGCCTGCTTTGCTGACATCATCCTACCCGCCTGCACACAATTCGAAACCTGGGGCGTGGAGGACGGCTGGAAGTATGGCGATGAAATCATTTTGCAGCCCAAGTTGGTCGAACCGCCGGGCGAGTGCAAGAGCGATTACCGCATCTGCGCTGAACTCGCCGAGCGTTTGGGCATCGGCGACACATACACCGAAGGACGTGACGAGCGCGCCTGGGTGGAGTGGTGCCTTGACCGTTTCCGCGAAACGCGCTTCCCGGATCTGCCCACGCTGGAGGAATTCATCGAAAAGAACCTGGGCGTGTACGCCAACCCGGTGACGAAACCGGCCATCGCCTTTGCCAATTTCCGCGCTGACCCGGGGAAGCACCCGCTCGATACGCCCAGCGGCAAGATCGAGGTTTTCTCGAAGCAACTCTTCAAGCTGAACAACCCCGAAGAGATTCCCCCAATCCCGAAATACATTCAGGAATGGGAGAGTCCTTTCCCATATCATTGCGAGGAGGGTCGAGTAGGCAGCGCTCTTCCGCCGTATCGAGACCCAACGAAGCGGTCCTCCGTTAAACGGGATACACCAACACCCGAGGAGATTGCTTCGGGCACACCTGCCCTGGCGGGCGGTGCCAGGGAAGAACGCCCTCGCAATGACACATACCCATTACAAGCCGTCGGACACCACAACCTCGCCCGCGTCCATTCCACCCATGCCAACAACGACTGGCTGGAAGAAGCTTTTCCTCAACGAGTCTTCATCAACCCGATTGATGCGGATGCACGTGGCATAAAAGATGGTGAGGAGGTCAAGGTTTTCAACGCGCGCGGCGCTCTGGTGCTGCCTTGCCGCGTCACGCCGCGCATCATGCCCGGCGTGGTGGACATCCCGCAAGGGGCGTGGTGGTCACCGGATGAAAATGGCGTGGATCACGGCGGGAACGTCAATGTGCTCACCTCGCAGCGTTGGACACCGTTCGCTTTCGGCACCGCGCAGCATACGATCATGGTTCAAGTTACCAAACAGGATGGACAGGATTGACAGGATAAACCTTTTAAATCACCCTGTTCATCCTGTCCATCCTGTCTAAAACATGACCTACGCTTTCTACTTTGACTCCACGTACTGCACCGGCTGCAAAGCCTGCCAGGTGGCCTGCAAAGATAAGAACCACCTGCCGCTCGGCGTGTTGTGGCGGCGCGTGTATGAGATCAGCGGCGGCGGATGGGAACGGCAGGGCGAAGCGTGGATAACGGATGTATTCGCCTACAACCTGACCCTCGCCTGCAATCACTGCGAGCATCCCGTTTGCGCCGGGGTTTGCCCCACGCAGGCCTACTCGAAGCGGGAAGACGGCCTAGTGCTGCTCGACACGGCCAAATGCATCGGCTGCCAGTACTGCGCCTGGGCGTGTCCTTACGGCGCGCCGCAATACAACCCAGACGCCGGTCACATGACCAAGTGCAACTTCTGCGAAGACAGCCTCGAGGCCGGCCAGCCGCCGGCTTGCGTGGCCGCCTGTCCCATGCGCACGCTCGACTTCGGCCAGCGCGCCGACCTGGAAGCGCGACCGGATGTGCTGCCCGCAGTCTACCCGATGTCCCAAACGGCATCGCGGGACCCAAATATCCTGATCAAGCCGCACCGGGCGGCGGAACGGGCAATGCAAGAAAGCACAGAAATAGCAAACCGAGAAGAGGTTGCACCACGCAAAGCGCAAAGGCTGGAAGAAGCCCCCCTCGTCGCCTTCACGCTCCTGGCGCAGATGGCGATTGGCGCGTTCTGGGCTGCGGCGATGATCTTGTTCGGCCTGCCAGACCATTACTTGGGAGAACGGATCACCTTCGATCCAATGCTGGCAGTCGGCAGCCTCATCGCGATCGCACTGGCGACCTCATTATTCCACCTGGGCGCGCCCAAGAATGCCTGGCGGGTACTGGCGCACCTGCGCAAGTCGTGGTTGAGCCGCGAGATTCTATTCATGCTGGCATTCGCGGGATCATGGCTAATGACGTTGTCCTCGTGGAGGCCGCCGTATGATGACATCATCTCGAACACGCTGTTCCTGCGCAATGCGCTGGTGGTCATCACTGCGCTGACCGGCGCGGCGGGCATCTACAGCCTGGCGCGCGTCTATCGCTTGAAGACCGTCCCGGCCTGGTGCAATTGGCGGATAATGGCCGGCTTTTTCGTCACGGCCATCCTGCTGGGGCAACTGTTGGCGGCTTCTTTCCTGGCAGCGGACGTGCTGCGGGGATCGCCTGTCGCTTCCTATGCAGCGCTGCTTGCGCAAACGGGAGTTAGCCTGGTCTTGCTTTTCGGCATCCAATTCTGGCTGGTAATTTCCGGCGGGCAATCAGCTGACGTTACAGTACACAGGCTGAGGTTGGGTCTGATAGGGGCCGGGATGCTGGGGGCAGTCGCCATGTCCATCGCAGTGGAAAAGGCCGGGGCGTGGATCACGTTCCCGATTTTCCTAGTTATTTTAGTTGAAGAAATCATGGGACGCTGGCTATTCTACCGATTGCGCCAATGAACTTTCACGGTTATGTTTGTGATATACTGCGAGAAATTACTTGAGTGCTCGCGCGCCGTGAATACCAGATCATGAACTGGCAATTCTCTCCCTATTCGATCATCTTATTCGTTTCAGCCATCACCTCCACCCTTACAGTTTACCTGGCCACTCGCCAGCGTACAGCAGCCGGGGGAACAGCTTTGGTTTGGCTGATGGTTGCAATCACTGAATGGTCATTTACCGCCGCGTTAGAAACTGCGTCAGTGGGCGTTCCAGCGAAAGTGTTTTTTTCCAAAGTAGAATACCTCGGCACGGTCAGCGCGCCAGTTCTATATTTGCTTTTTGTCCTGGAATATACCCGAATGGATAACCGGTTGACGCCTCGAAGAATGCTCCTGATATGGCTGATACCAGCTGCCACGCTCATCCTGGCCGCGACGAATGAATGGCACGGATTGGTTTGGAGCAGCTTTACCCCAAGTGCTAACAACCTGCTGATTTACGACCACGGAGCCTGGTTCTGGATCTTCGCCCCGTACGAATATCTAATGATCGCGGTTGGCATGATCATCCTCGTATGGGCCTTTATTCGCTTTCCAAGACAATTCCGCCGTCAGATTGGCACTTTAATCGTCGGATCGAGTATGCCAATATTGGGAAACGCAATTTACATCGCGGGCTTGAGTCCGGTTCCTGGTCTGGACCTGACGCCGGTTATGTTCACCTTGACCGGTTTGACTCTCACATTCGGCATTTTCAAATTTGGATTGTTTAGCCTCATCCCCGTTGCGCGCGATGCCCTGGTCGAGAGCATGAGCGACGGCGTGATGGTCCTGGATGAACAAAACCGCATTGTGGATATCAACCCGGCCGCGCGGCAGTTGATCGGCTCCGCGGCCAGATCCGCCATCGGGCAGCCCGCCGAGGTCATCCTGCCTACGTGGCCCGAATTGATATCCAAGTGTAAAAACACGTTGGAAGCCCAGGCTGAGATCTGTCTCTCCGAAGAACCACCCAATTATGCTGAACTGCGCATCTCCCCAATTTACAACCGACGGGGGCGTTTTACAGGCCGGTTGATCACTATTCGAGATATGACCAAAAGTAAATTTGCCAAGCACGCGCTGGCGCGCAACGCTCAAGAAATGGCAGCGTTATATGAGACTTCGCTAGAGATCAACACCCAGCCGGACCTTTCTACTCTTCTACACACTCTCGTCCAGCGTGCAACCAAGCTGCTCGGTACGACAATGGGCGCGCTTTACTTGGTCCGTCCAGATGGAAAATCGTTGGAACTGGTGATCAGCTACAACCTCGGCAAGGATCATACGGGAACGATCCTGCAGTTTGGTGAAGGCTTGTCTGGTCGTGTCGCCCAGAAAAACGAAGCCATCGTGGTGGAAGATTACAGTCAATGGGAAAACCGCGCCGCAGCCTTCAGCGATATTGCGATCAAGCGTATACTGGGCGTACCGCTCAAATATAAAGGGAATGTTGTCGGCATTCTCAACATCACCGACGATCAAAAAACCGGCTCTTTCACGCAGGAGGAAATCCGGCTCGTCGGCCTGTTTGCCGATCAAGCCGCCATCGCCATCGAGAACGTCCGTCTACTGGAAGAGAAGAACCGGCACGTCGAGCAACTAGGGATCATCAACCGCATCAGCCTGGCCATCACCTCCGGGCTGGACATGGATCACGTATTAAAGACCCTGTACGAGCAATGCCAGCAAGTTGCACAAAGCGATGTTTTTTACGTGGCGTTGTACGACGAGGCCAGTTCCCTGATCAACATCCCCCTCTACTACGAAGATGGACAATACCAGGCCGGGCCTTCCCGCGACGTTCAAGAACACCCCGGCACCCTCGGCAACGTCATCCAGGCGCGCCAGACCCTTTACCTGCACAACCGCACCGAAGCAGACACCCACCCATCTCGATCAACCACAGCCAGACTGAGGAACCCATGCCAGTCATATGTCGGCATTCCCCTCACCCTGCGGGAACGGGTAATCGGCGTCATGGTCGTCCAGAGCTATAAGCCGAATGCCTACACGGAAGACGATTTACGCATGTTAGAGACCATCGCATTGCAGGCTGCCATCGCCATCGAAAATGCCCGCCTTTATTCTGAAGTACAGCGCCTGGCGATCATTGACGAGCTGACCCTTGTGTACAATTATCGCGGCTTACTGGCTTTGGGTGGGCGTGAAATTGACCGGGCGCAGCGTTTCAACCGCAATCTCTCCGCCCTGTTCCTCGACATTGATGGCTTCAGGAACTTCAATAATCAATACAGCCACGCCACCGGCAACCTGGTGCTGAAAGCGGTGGCAGGACAGTGCCTGTCCAGTATGCGCTCGGTTGACCTGGTTAGCCGGTTTGGGGGTGATGAGTTCGTCGTCCTTCTCCCAGAGACCACAATCGAAACCGCCAGGAATGCCGCCGAAAGATTGCAGATGGAGATCGCATCTACGCGGGTGAAAACGAAACATGGGGAATTGTCCGTCACCGTCTCGATGGGTGTAGCCCAACTGGCCGCCGACATCCCCGACCTGGGCATGCTCATAGACCGCGCGAATCAGGCCGAGCACAAGGCTAAGGAAAAAGGGGACGGCAATCTCGTCGTTTTTGGGGATTGAGTGAACTTAGTTCCCGAAGAAAAGTCCCAACCAGATCTGCCAGTTTTCGAGCCGAGGGGTCGGCTGAGGCGGTGCGGGCACTGGCGTCGGCGTGGGAGTCCCAGCCGGGACGGGCTGTATGGGGTTTTCTCCAGTCCTTGCCATACCGATCCCTCGCGCATAGTCCTCAGCGGCCTTGTCCGAGGTTGCGTAAGCGATTTCCGTGATTAATGCGTTCTGGGTCTTCAAGACCGCCGTCCCCTCGACACGGACAGTCGCCACTTGCGTGGATAGCCGGTTCAACCCCTCCAGTCGCTGGTTGAAATCCATCACCAGAACGACCAGGATGAACAAGCCAACGAGAATGCCGATGTGCTTCGGTTTGACAGACAACCGGTTCATAGGCCTATTTTACCCCTTCTCTACTGAATTTGCAGGCAGTTCGCAATCCCTACGCAGCAAGTCTGCAGGCGTCTCGCGCCTCTGGATTTGATACGCGTGCCCCCCATCCAGCCACAATACAGCCGGGCGCCGGGCAGCGTTATAGTTGCTGGACATGCTGAGGTGATACGCCCCGCTGACGGGGACGGCGATCAATTCGCCCGCTTCGACCTTGGGGAATGGCAATCCTTCGATGATAACATCGCCGCTCTCGCAGTAGGGGCCAGCCATCCAGACCATTTCTTCGGCGGGTCTTTCCGGACCCTTGACCGGCAGCGCCGAATAACGCGCCCCATACAATGCTGGCCGGGGGTTGTCCGCCAGGCCGCCGTCCAGCAGCAACCAGGTACGGTGCGCCGTCCGCTTGACTGCGCCGAGGCGATAGAGCGCCACTCCCGCCCGCGCCACCAGGCTGCGGCCAGGTTCCAGTTGCAGGCGCGGCAAAGGAAGTCCGCACTTTTGGCAGCCAGTCTTCACCGCTTCCGCTACAAAGCGGACATAGGCGGCCACATCCGGCTGCGGTAGTTCATCTTCATGATAAGCCACACCCCAACCGCCGCCGGGGGAGAGGACCCAATCCTCGTTGAGATCAAGTGATCGGGCAAGATCGAGCGTCTTTTCGATCGCAATTCCCAGCGGCGAGGGGTCGCGGAATTGCGAGCCTTGATGAAAATGCAATCCTTTCAAGGGCAGTTGATTTCCACGGCATATCCGAGCCGCTTCGAGAATCTCATCCCTGCCCATGCCAAACTTGCTATCTGCATGACCGGTCTGGGTGTAAGCATGGGTCTCGACCGCCAGCCCAGGCTGGAAGCGCAGCCACAGGTCGGGGAGAGAATGGCTGGTCGCCAGGGAAACCAGCCGTTCCAGCTCATTCAGATTGTCCACCACGATGATCCTGGCATGGCGAGTGGCAGCCTCCAGATCGGCCGGTGATTTATTCACCCCATGCACCACGATATGTTCACGCGGCACGCCCGCCGCGATGGCAATGACGATCTCGCCCAGGCCGGAGCAGTCCAGCCATAGATCCTGCTGCCGGCACCACTGGGCAATGGCAAGACAAAGAAAGGCTTTGCCAGCATAGGTGAGTCCGCTTTCAGCCGGATAATGGTAGCCATATTTCGGGCTACCATACTGCGCATTTAGCGCGCGCCGGTAGAGGGTTACGGACGCATCGAGCGTGGCGCGGTCGTAGAGGTACAGCGGCGTGCCGTATTCAGCCGCCAGCGCGGATAGGTCACAGCCGGCGATGGTCAAGGCGTCGTTCTCGATGGTGGTCGTATCGGGGAAAAGTTCGAGGCGGTCCATGCTCTTGTTTTACCACAGAACGCACAGAGACTTACTCTGTGCGCTCTGTGATCTCCGTGGTGAAATATTCAAAACAAAAACCCGCGTTCCTGCGGGTCTGCCGCAAAATTCGCGGCACCTTGTTGTGCCGAAGGAGGGACTTGAACCCTCACGGGCGTAATGCCCACTAAGCCCTGAACCTAGCGCGTCTGCCAGTTCCGCCACTTCGGCAAGCTCTGTGCAAGCACTTCGGCGTGCGGGGTGTATTTTATCCGAATCCGTCAGTTTGTCAACCTGTGGATGTAGAGGGGGTGGCGAATTAGATGGGTTAACCTTTTTGTCTGTCATTCTACCTGCGCCAGCCTGTCCTGGGCAGTCTAGGGTACCGCCCTGGCCTGGCCACCAGGACAGGCAGGCACAGGTGAGCGACCCCCTCGACAAGCTCAGGGTAAACTCCGGGAGCAAAGAATCTCTTCATTTTGCCAGGAAATCCGAGATTCTTCGCCGCTTTACGGCTCACACGTGCCTGCGCACGGTGCAGGCAGAATGACAGATGGTTACAGGTTTAATCCACATTCATCGCCACTCCGCTGTGAAATAGTACCTTATCAATAAAATTCTTGTTTTTTGTGCAAGAAAATTTCACAACAGAGAACACACACCATCCCGACGCTAGGCTTTCATACCTTCAACCAGTCTTTGGTACAATTTTGTTGTTGAAACCAATGGCTCCATTCCTAATTCAGCAGAAAGCGCTTTCTTCAAATCCTGATACTGGTGTGCCAGCCCAGCCTGGTCTCCGAGCGCGGCGTAAGCCCGCATGGTCTGGCAATGCAATTCCTCACTCAAATTATCCACGCGCAGTGCACGTTGAAGCAATTCAAGCGCATTGGTGTAACGCTCATGTGTGAAGTGAAAATCGGCCAGCGTACGCAGAGCAGAAATATAGGTCTGAATCAACCGTCGGCGTTCAGGGAGGAGCCAATCGTAATAAAGGTTATCCAGATACTCCCCATGGTAGAGTGAAATTGCCCGTTCATACCAGGGAATTGCCAACTCCTCGCTAGAGGCAGCGCGGGCCTTAGCAAGCGCGGTTTCGAATTCGTCTACATCCACGCTGAACGCGGCAGTATCTAACCAGTAATCGCCGGTCTCGACCAAAATGAAGCGCGGCGCGGTATCGCCCGTCCTCAACGCATGGCGCAAGCGTGAAAGTGCGGTATGGAAAGCAGTAATGCCACGCCCGGGCTTATCCGACCAGATTGCATCGAAGGCTCGCTCGCCAGGGATGCGCTCTCCGCGAAATGTGATGAAATAAGCCAACAGGTCTCGCGCTTTCGCAGAGACCCAGCGCTCCTGTGAAATTTCTTCACCGCCGACGATGACGTGAAATGGCCCAAGACATTTAACAGCGACAGCCGTATGATCTATCACCTTCGGGAATGGATACAAAGCAGTTGATAGATTTTCCATGACGCGTTGGAGGAAAATACTTTCCTCGCCGGCATCCTGTAAGGCCTTACAGACCACGCGGCTGCGTTCACCCTGATCGAGGAATAATTGGATAGCCTGCGTGGGTTCAATAAGCGCCAGTGCCTGGCGGGCAAAATCAAGGCCGGTTGCTCTCCGATTGGTGACAAGATGAATGTATGCTAATCCAAAGTAGACCATAGCTAATGGGATGCGAAACTGCCTGCGCTCACCAATCTCAAGCAGTTCATTGAAGAGCGTTTCGGCACGCGATAATTGGCGCTGTTCCAACGCCACATCTGCGAGTACGCTACGGCATACGAATGCCTCGAAGGTGTCCGGATTGCCGGTATAGGCCCACAGTGCATTCTCTGCCAGTTGCCGGGCCTCGTACACGTAACCTTGACCATATAAGTTATACGCCAGGTAGCCGGCTGCCATCAATCGCTCGTAGGATGCCAGGCCTAGAGTTTGCGCCAGATCCATAGCTTGATGTAAACACCCTTCCGCGCGGGCTATTTCGCCGCGCCTGGTAAGGACATTGCCAAGAGCAGAGTAAGCGCTAGGAAGGAGTTCACGCAGGTGTAGTGTTTGAGCTATCTCCAATCCGCGTTCAGCATAATGAAGCGCCGTATCAAGTTCCTGCCAGTAGAGATATGGACTGACAAGCGAGATATTGGCCTGAGCGGCAATTGGGGATAGCTCATCGGGGGCCAGTTGTAAGGCTTCTTGGCAGTAACGGATGGTGGCCTGGGGATCGCCATGCCACCAGCACATTTGACCAAGGCTTTGCAGGAAATTGGCGCGCGCCAGTGGAGAAAGACGGTCGCCTGTCAAGCGAGCTTCTTCTACGGCCTGTTCTGCAAGGGCGCGCCTATGATCCATACCCGTCAAAAAGCCAGCACTTTTAGCAAGCGCCATAAGCGCATCCGCACGAGCAGCATGGTCATCAACTGGAGCGCAGGAAAGCGCCTCGGAGGCCAATGCCTCAGACTGGCGGTAATTGCCCTGCGCCCGGTTGATTTCTGCCAGACGTGTCAGGGCACGGCTGACCCCGCTGCGGTCAGCGCGAGCCGCGAAATAAATACGGGCATCCTCGAAGTCGTTGATTGCCAGTCCGGCTTCTCCCAAACTACGAAGCGCATTTCCGCGCTGAAGCAAAAGCTCTGGATGGCCTTGCATGACTTCAGGCGGAAGTATTGTCAGGTAACGGTGCAAGACCTCGACACGGCCGCGCTCAACGTAATCTGGAGCGAAAGCCTGGATGACAAGGGCGGCAGCCTCCCACTCCTTCGCCTCAACATAATGTGCGAACGCAGCTTCCAACTCTCCCTGGTGCTCGTAATACTTACCGACGGTCCTATGCAATTCCACCACCTGTTCGGGGCGTTCCTGCTGCAACTTGCTGAACAAGAATTCACGGAAGAGATAATGATAACGGTACCAATGGCGCTGGGCGTCAAGGCTGGTAAGAAACAGGTTTTCTTGTTCCAATTGGTCGAGCATGGTCTGGGCATTGGTGATACCAGGCAGGGCATTGCAAGTAGCAGCATCCATTTGAGAAAGGACGGCAGTATTCATGAGAAAAGACTGACGGTCACCGCTTTGGCGGCGGAAGACTTCTTCGGTAAGATATTCGAAGATATAGCGGTGAGAACCACTCAAACCGGCGATAAAACGGTCGGCGCTGCGCGCATCCTGGCCCTGCAAGGATGACCGGACGATTTGGAGGGCGGCAGCCCATCCTTCCGTCTTTTCAATGAGCAGACTCAGGCTTTGTTCTGAAAGGCCTGGAACACAAAAGTTGATCAAGGCAGAGGTTTCGTACTCGCCGAAGCGCAATTCGGGTGCTCTCAATTCAGCGAGCATTCCGCGGGCACGCAGGCGGGCCAAGGCAAGCGGCGGGTCAGTACGCGTAGAGATGATTACGTGCAGGGGAGTCGGGCCATTTTCGATTAGTAAACCCACCAACTGATGGACAATTGGGCTGGCAATGAAGTGATAATCTTCCAGCACCAGCAGCCAAGGGTTGGGTAATGTGTCGGTTAATTCATTAACCAACACAGTGAGTATCTGCTGGGGTGAAACGCTGGCATGGGTACTTTCGAGCAAGGTCTGGGTGATATGTCCGATTGATTTTTCATTTGGCCCATGCATGCGATAAATAGCCTCAATGAAATAAGCAAGGAAGACGCTCGGATCACTGTCGGCTGCGTCGAGTTGTACCCAGGCCGCCGGAAGCGGCGAAGCGGCAAGGAAATCCGCCAGCAGGGTCGTTTTTCCGTAGCCCGGCGGGGCTGAAAGCAAGATCAATCGTTTATCCAATTGATTTTCGAGCCATTCAATGAGATGGGGGCGCGGCACACGGTCAGCCGCGGGCTGGGGGATGAGAAATTTCGTACGAAGTAGTGCGGAAGGTTTCATCATCACGTAAATTATAGCCGCTTGAATGCCAATTTTTGCAAACAATTTGAAAACTCGTCATGATAAGATTAACCTAAATCCATATCCTTATTACCCGGAGGAGAGAAAATGAATAAGAAATCCCTGTTGTTTATTTTTTTGATGGTTGCAGCGCTCATCTTGAGCTCCTGCGGCCCGGCAGCCACCCAAACACCTGTGGCGACCCAACCACCCACCGCTACAGAAGCCCCGGTTCTTCCCAGAGTGCTAACGATCGCCTACACGGCAACCTTTACTACCTGGGACCCGGTCAAGTCGTTCTCGACCGAGGTAGCCTACATGGGAAATATGTACGAGCAGTTGCTGCGCATCAACCCGCCCGGCTCGGCTGAGAAGTTCACGCCCCTGCTGGCCACAAGCTGGGAATCCAGCGCCGACGGCCTCACGTGGACCTTCCACCTGCGCCCGAACGTGAAGTTCCACGACGGCGAACCGCTCACCGCCGATGCGGTGAAGATGTCCATTGATGCGGCTAGGGATCATGCCGGTGCATCCTTTATCTGGTGGATGGTGGACAGCATCGAAGCGGTGGACACTCTGACCGTCAAATTCAATCTGACGGTTTCTGCTCCAATTGACCTGATCGCTTCGTCGTTCGACGGCGCGTGGATCGTCAGCCCGAAGGCACTCACAGCCTCGGCCGCGGATCCGAACTACTTTGAGACTGGCGTGGAAGCCGGCACCGGCCCATACATGCTCGAGTCATACAAAGCTGACCAGGAAATCGTCTTTACACGCTTCGACGATTACTGGGGCGGCTGGCAGCCGGGCCAGTTCGATAAGGTGCTGGTCGAAATTGTAAGCGAGGCAATCACTCAGCAGCAAATGCTGGAGGGCGGTCAGGTTGACCTGGTCCAAAGCATCCCGAGCGAGAACCTGGATTCCTTCAAAACCAATCCAAACTACACGTATGATGAAGAGCCGTCCTTTTTCAATTACGTAGGCTTCTTCAACACGCTGCGCCCGCCGCTGGACAATATCAAGGTGCGCCAGGCACTCTCGTATGCCATCCCCTATAGCGATATCATTTCAATCGCTGTATTCAAGAGGGGTACGCAGAGCCGCGGCCCCGTCCCGGCCGGTGTATGGCCCTGGTCCGCTGACGTGAACCAATACACCTATGACCTTACGAAAGCCAGGCAACTGCTGGCGGATGCCGGTTTCCCGAACGGCGGCTTCGCGCTCAAACTGACCTACGCTTCCGAGAACAGTGTTGAAGCATCCTTTGCTCCATTGATCAAGGACTCCTTTGCCCAATTAGGCGTGGATGTGACCATTGAGCCGATGCTCTGGAATCAGCAGTGGGAGCTGGCAAAGGCCGATCCGGCCAACGCGCAGGATATGTTCCTGGTGCTCTACTGGCCAACCTACAGCGATGCCGGCTCGGACAACCTGTGGAGCATGTTCTACTACACCGAGAAACCGTTCTTCAATCTTTCGTACTGGAACAATCCGGCTTACAATGCCCTCCTGGATGAGGCCATCGCCGACACCGTGACCGATCCGACCACCTCACAGGCCAAGTACGTGGAGGCGATGAATCTGCTGGTGGACGAAGCGCCCGGCCTGTTCTTCTTCGACACCAAGGCAGTGTATATCATCCCGAAGTACATCGAGGGTTTCAAGTACAATTTGAACTACCCGTTCATCCCGTACTTCTACTACGAACTGCGCTCCACCAAGTAATCCCGCACGCACCGAGATTTACCGGCCGGGAGTGGGGCTGGCTCCCGGCCGGCTTCAATAAGAGAACCACCTGTTTCCCTGGGATGCCTCACTCATGCGCAGACTCGAATTCATCCTTCGCCGTCTATTAAGTTCCATCTTCGTGTTGATCGGCGTCTCGATCATTATTTTTTTCTTGGCTCGGGTCATACCATCAAACGCGGCGGCACTTTACATTGGCCCCAAGGCCCGCCCGGAGGATATCGAGCGCGTTAGCAAACAATTGGGGCTGGATCGGCCTTTGCCGGTGCAGTATGCCATCTACATGCGCGACCTGCTGCACGGCGACCTGGGCACCTCCATTGGCACTAAACGCCCGGTTTTGACGGAGATCATTGATCGCGCCCCGGCCACCCTTGAACTGCTGTTCACGGGCATGTTTCTGGCGGCTTTGATCGGCGTACCGCTGGGCGTGTTGAGCGCTCGCTGGCAAGGGAAACCACTTGACGTAGCTGCACGCACAATATCCATCTTCGGCGTTTCCATGCCAGCTTTCTATCTTGGCCTCTTATTGCAGATTCTGTTTTTCCGCAACCTACACTGGTTGCCCTTGGCGGGACGGATGAGCACCGCCTTGCGTTTTACCAATCCGATCGAACCGATCACCAATTTTCTCGTTCTCGATGCGCTCCTGACCCGTAATTGGGTCGCCCTTAAGGATACCGCCCTGCACCTCGTGCTGCCTGCGCTTACACTGGCAGCTTATCCGATTGGCTTGATCGCCCGCATGACGCGCGCCGCCATGCTTGAAGTTCTGGAACAGGATTACATCCGCACGGCGCGCGCCTATGGTATCAAGGATTTCATTATCACCTATCTTTACGCCCTCAAGAACGCCATCAGTCCTACGCTGACCGTCATCGGCTTGACTGTAGCCTTTGCCTTGACCGGCACGTTTTTCGTTGAGATCATCTTTAATTGGCCGGGGCTGGGGTTATTCACCGTGCGTTCCCTGCTCAACGTGGATTATCCTGCCATTATGGGCATGACGCTCTTCGCGGCAACCGCCTATGTGATCATCAACCTGATCGTTGATGTACTCCAGGCGTGGGTTGATCCGCGCATCAGTCTGAAATAATTATGCCTGCCATACCCGCCCTCTCCGTCGAATCCGAGCTACAAAGCACGCGCACATTCCGTCACGTGTTGAGCGTAATCGTGCGTGATCCGCTCGCGTTGGCGAGCACGATTATGATCGTCCTGTTCATCTTGATTGCCATCTTTGCTTATCAGGTCGCCCCGTACCCCCAAGAAGGGATCGGGAGGACAAATGCGCCAAATACTATGCTTGTACCGTCGGCGGGACATATCCTGGGCGCTGACCGCCTCGGGCGTGACATACTTAGTCGCGTCATCATGGGGGCGCGACCGGCGCTGATCGTTCCGATTGGCGTGGTTGTCTTTGCCGTGCTGATTGGCGCACCGCTCGGGGCAATCGCCGGCTACAAGGGCGGGAGAGTGGACGATGTCATCATGCGCATCACCGACCTGTTCCTGGCGTTTCCATCGCTCCTGCTGGCGTTGGCGATCACCTCCGCCCTTGGCCGCGGTTTGCAGAATGCAGCGATTGCCTTGATTATCTCCTGGTGGCCCTGGTACACCCGTTTGGTGCGCGGTGTGACCATCAGTCTGCGGGAGCGCTACTTCGTCGAGGCGGCCCAGGCTATCGGTGTGCGCGATTCGGTCATCATCCTGCGCCACATCCTGCCGAATACCATTAGCCCGATCCTCGTCCAGGCGACGGTTGACTTCGGCACAGTGATCCTGGCAATGGGCGGACTGGCGTTCCTTGGTCTGGGCACGCAGCCGCCCGCGCCCGATTGGGGCTTGATGGTCAGCGAAGGGCGCGAATATATTCTCAATCAGTGGTGGGTTTCCACCTCCGCTGGCCTGGCAATCTTTATCGTCGTTCTGGCATTCAATCTGCTGGGTGATACCCTGCGCGATATCTTCGACCCGAGGCAGTATAGATGACCGCCCTGCTCGAAGTTCGTGACCTGTTCCTGGAATTCAAATCCTCGCGCGGCCGTTTGAAGGCACTCAACGGCATCACGTTTGACGTACAGCCGGGCGAGGTCTTTGGCCTGGTTGGAGAAACCGGCTGCGGCAAGACGGTAACAGGTCTCTCGGTCTTACGCCTGCTGCCCAGGTCAGCGTCCATAACGGGGGGGCAGGTTATCTTCGAGGGTGTGGATTTACTCACCCTGGGTCAGAGTGAAATCGAATCCGTGCGCGGCAGAAAGATTGCCATGATCTTCCAGGACCCAAGCACGTCGCTCAATCCGGTCTTTAGCAACGGTTCGCAAATCGAGCGGGTCATCCGCCAACACATGAAGGTGACAAAGCAGCAGGCCGCCGTAAAGGCACTTGAGGTACTGGCGGCGGTCGGCTTGCCGGACGTGGAACGCATCCTGAGGTCATACCCCCACCAACTCTCCGGAGGCATGCAGCAGCGCGTGATGATTGCGATGGCGCTATCCTGTAACCCGCGGCTTCTGATTGCGGATGAGCCGACGACCTCTCTTGACGTCACGATCCAGGCGCAAATCTTAAAGTTACTGCGAGGTTTGCAGAAGAAATTTGACGTATCGGTTATTTTAATAACCCACAACCTCGGCGTCATCGCGCAGACCTGTGACCGGTTGGCCGTTTTATATGGCGGACGCGTGGCCGAAAGCGGGCCCACGCGCGAAATCTTCGTCAATCCCCAGCACCCTTACACGCGCGGCCTGATGAATGCCATTCCCCGACCCGGCAGCCGTGGGAAAAGGATGGCCGCAATCCCTGGCGCAGTCCCAACAAATCCAGGTGCGATAGTTGGCTGTGCTTTTGCCCCGCGCTGTGAATTCGCCCTTGAGCGCTGTCGTACTGAAAGCCCCCCATTGGTCCAAGTGGGTAAAAACCATTTGAGCGCCTGTTTTCTCGCTGAGCACAAGCCATGATGACAGCCCCACTGGTTCAAGTCCGTTCTCTTACCAAGCATTTCCGTCTGCCAGGCGGATGGCTTTCCGGCGGCGCGCGTTACGTCTACGCCGTGGACGGCGTGGATTTGGATATTGCGGCTGGCGAGGTTTTCGGGCTGGTGGGCGAATCGGGCTGCGGCAAGACCACCCTGGGGCGCATCATCCTGCGTCTAATTGAGCCGACTGCTGGCCAGGTACTCTTCGCTGGATGCGACTTGACCACTCTGAAGGGTAACAAAATGCGTGCCATGCGCCAGCAGATGCAGGTAGTTTTTCAAAACCCACTGTCCTCCCTTAGCCCGCGGTTCAAGGTCGAACAGATCGTTGCCGAACCGCTGGCCACACACCATGTTCTGCCCAAGAACGAAATCCGAGGCAGGGTGATTGAACTGCTCGAACAGGTTGGACTGGGAAAACAGCATCTCGACCGCTTTCCGCACGAATTATCTGGCGGGCAGTGCCAGCGCGTGGCCGTTGCACGTGCATTAGCCGTCAACCCAAAATTGATCGTATTGGATGAGCCGACCTCCGCTCTGGATGTGTCCGTGCAGGCGCAAATTATCAACCTGCTCGAAGACCTGAAGAAGATGCATAGATTGACGTATCTCTTCATTTCGCACGATTTGAATGTCGTCCAACACATCAGCGACCGTATCGGTGTAATGTATCTCGGTATGTTGGTTGAACTCGGCCCAAGCGGGGCAATCTTTGGTGAGCCGCTTCATCCATACACAAAGGCTCTTTTTGGTGCAATCCCGCTGCCAGTGGTGGATAGCGGACGTGAGTTGACCATCCTGGAGGGCAATGTGCCTAGCCCGGTCAACCCGCCCTCAGGATGCCGCTTCCATACCCGTTGTCCTTTGGTGCAGGAAATCTGTAAGCAAAGTCAGCCCGAATTACGGCAGGTACGGCTTGAGCGATTTGTTACCTGTCATTTCGTTGAATCAAACTAAGAATTAGGAGAGACACTATGACTCGCTTGTTAGGTATCGCTGGAATACAAATGACCGTCGTCCCGTGGGATGCCAACGCCACCGTAGATAAGATGGCGGATATTGTCGAGAACATTAATAAAATTTTTCCATGGGTCCAATTGATGATGTTCCATGAATTGGTCGTTCCGGGTCTTGAGCAGTTTGTTACAACAGAAAATAATGATACCTGGAAGAAAAACGCCGAGCCGATTCCAGGCCCACTGACCGAGCGGTTGTGCGCCCTGGCGCGTAAGACGGGGAAGTGGCTCGTCCCGGGTTCGATGTATGAACAGGAGGGCGACAAACTTTATAACACGGCGGTTGTCATCTCCCCTATGGGCGAGATTGTGGCGAAATACCGCAAAATGTTTCCCTGGCTGCCCTACGAGAGCGGCACGACCCCCGGCGACCAGTTTTGCGTTTTCGATATCCCCAATATAGGGCGCTTCGGGTTGTGTATTTGCTACGATATGTGGTTCCCCGAAGTTGCGCGCACGCTGGCGTGGATGGGTGTGGAAGTTATCCTCCAACCTACGCTGACGACCACTTCTGACCGCGAACTGGAATTAATTATGTGCCGGGCCAATGCCCTGTTCAACCAGTGCTACTTCATCAGCGTCAATGGAATTGGGACATGGGGCGGCGGGCGCTCGACGTTCATTGACCCGGATGGGCGCGTATTGCAGGAAGCCGGCGCCAACCAGACGATCCTGACCGAGATCATTGACCTCGACCACGTCACCCGAACGCGTGAATACGGCACTCTTGGGCTGGCGCAAACGCTCAAGCAGTTGCGCGACTCCGAGCACAAATTCCCGATTTACGAGGATGGTCGATTGGCAAAGGGCAGCTTCGACCAACTGGGCGCTATAAAGTACCATCACTCCCTGAAGATCCCTTAGCAAACCGGACTCCCGGGTTTAAGACCGGAAGCGCTTACCAGGCGGGAAGGCCAGGAAAGCCATGAACGTTCGAAACGTGCAGCCTTCGGATTACCCAGCCATCATTTCGGTGCTCGACGAGTGGTGGGGCGGACGGAAGATGAGCGACATGCTGCCGCGCTTGTTCTTCGAGCATTTCTGCGAAACCAGCTTCATCATCGAAGAAGACGGCCGATTCGCGGCTTTCCTGATCGGCTTTTTTTCGCAGAGCCGGCCCGAGGAAGCTTACATTCACTTCGTCGGCGTGCACCTGCAGTACCGCAAACGCGGCTTCGGCCGTGAGCTGTACGAGCGCTTCTTCGCCGCCATGCGCCAGGGTCAGCGCAGGCTGGTGCGCTGTGTCACCGCGCCGATCAACACGGGCTCGATCGCCTTCCATACCCGCATGGGTTTCCGGATCGAGCCGGGGAAGGCTGAGTTGAATGGGGTGGCCTATGATCCCGATCACGACGGGCCCGGCGAACACCGGGTGCGTTCCGTCCGGCAGTTCAGACCGGTCTGCTGTCCTGCTCTTCTGAAGGTTAAAATATGATTCGGAGACCCATCCTATTGGTTGTTGTCACCGCGCTGCTGCTCGCGAGCGCCTGCGGCCCCACCCCCCCCAACCGCCCGCCGCCAGCTCTGAAACCGAGACCCTCCCGACTGCGACCCCCATGCCGACCAACACCCCCCAACTCCCCCCCACCGAACTGCCGCCCAGCGCCCGCCTGGGCGCCGTCCTGACCGGCTCGGGCGCCGTGGACCGCAGCCTGCTGACCTACGACGACCTGATGACCGGCGCCAGCACTGCCCCGCTGGACGACGGTGCCTTCGCCCTACCAGAAGCGGCCGCCATGCCGGCTGTCGTTTTTAAAGGCCGCCTGGAACTGGTTGGAGAGGCGGACAATGGTGGCTTTGAGACGATCAGAGATGCTCTCAACTACAGTGCGGATTCCGGGCGTTTGCATCTGCCCAAATTTGATTTCGAGTTTGTGCAGGACGGCAGCTACTTGATTCCGGTCACTCAGGGCTTGAGCATCAGTGGGCATCCATATTGGAATTACATCGTAGGCCCTGGGCGCATCTGGAAAGAAAACAGTATCTTTCTGGCGTTGAAGTCAATTGGTTTGTCGGATGATGAAACCCGACGGGCATGGGTGCGTCAGCAGTGCAACTGCTGACATCCGTGCGGGCATACTCCCTACTTCAGGTGACTATCATCTTGTAGATGCCATATCACTCATGGGGGCGCGCGTTTGCTCGCCTGCACCGCCTAAACCGCCACTTTGTAGGTGACAGTCACCTGGATTCGCGATTAAGAAAGCCACTCATTCCCTACCGACCGGTCGGTAGATTGGAAATTTTGAGATATAATTAAACCAAACCCCCTCCCCTGGAGACGCCATGGACTTCACCCTCAGCGACGAACACTCGATGACGCAAAAGATGGTACGCGACTTCGCCCAGAAAGAAGTCGCGCCTGTTATTAAGGAATACGACCGCAAGCAGGAACCGATCCCCTGGTTGCTCGAACGCATGGGCGAATTGGGCATCCTAGGTATTTGCTTCCCCGTCCGTTACGGCGGGCAGGGCATGGACTACATCTCGCTTGGGCTGGCTTGCGAGGAGCTGGAAGCGGTGGATACCACCCTGCGCGTGGTCATGTCGGTACACGTTGGGCTGTGCGCTGGGACGCTGTTCCAGTGGGGCACGGAAGAACAGAAACAGAAATTCCTCGTCCCACTGGCACAAGGTGAAAAGGTAGGCTGCGGAGCGTTTACGGAACCCGGCATGGGGTCCGACGTGGCCGCCATGCGCACCCATGCGGAGCGGGACGGCGATCACTACATCCTGAACGGCGAGAAGATGTGGATCTCGCTTGCCAGCCTGGCCGACTATGCTTTGGTCACGCTGCTCACGGGATCGAAAGCGACCAAACCTTCGGCAGGGCTCTCAACCTTCATCGTTGACCTGCACTCACCCGGCGTCAAGACCGGCGACATCCACGGCAAGCTGGGCGTGCGCGCCGGTTCGACCGGTTGGATCAACTTCCAGGATGTGCGCGTGCCGGTCGCCAATCGCATCGGCGAGGAAGGCGAGGGCTTCAAGGTTACCATGTCCGCTTTCGACCACGGACGCTACACCGTCGGCTCGGGCGCGACCGGCCTCGTCCGCGCCGCGCTGGAAGCCAGCGTAAAATACGCCAAAGAACGGACTACCTTCGGCAAGCCGATTGCCGAGTACCAACTCATCCAGGAAAAGATCGCCCGTATGTCGCAGGATTACGAAATCGCCCGTCTGCTGTACCTGCGGGCTGGCTGGCTGCAAAACCAGGGCGAACGCTGCACGCGTGAGATCTCGATGTGCAAGAAATTCGCCACCGAGGTCTCGTTCAACGCTGCCAATGACGCCATTCAAATCCACGGCGCGTACGGTTTCAGCGACGAGTACGACGTGGAGCGCTACCTGCGCAACGCGCGCGGGGCAGTCATCTACGAAGGAAGTTCGGAAATCCAGACGCTTATCCAGGCCGGGTACGCTCTCGGTGAACGAACTGACAGACCATTGCGCTGTGAACTTCCGCGGTATGACCCCGAAATCTGGCAAAGTTAGCGCTCCACACGCGAAGAAAAGCAGTAGAATGATCGAGCAAATACGAAAAAAGATACAATCGGGTCAGTTCGAGTTTACACGGCACGCTGTTGACCAAAGCATCCTTCGTCGCATTAGTGTGCAGGAATTGCAGGAGGCGATTGTAAATGCTGAGATCATCGAAGATTATCCGGAAGACAAATACGGGCCAAGCTGCTTGATCTTGGGCTTTACTATAAAAGGCAGACCTTTACATTTCCAATGCAGTTACCCTACCCGTCCTTTAGTCAAAATAGTGACCCTTTACGAACCAACCCCCAATGAGTGGATTGAGTTCAAAGGAAGGAGAATACAACATGGCCAATAGCCTGTGGAACGAGAAATTTGTGAAGCGAAATGTCACTTACACTCTTGAAGTGGAAGATAAACTGGTTGTCATCGAAAACGTTCCTGCGCGGGTTAATCTGGAAACGGGCGAACAGCTTTTTTCTCCTGATACTGTGGAACGCCTGCATAAAATATTCTGGGAACATAGGAAACCAAAACGCATGCTTCAAGTTCCTGTGTATGAGTATGCTTGATCCTCGTTGCAGAATATTCTAATAGGGGTAGTACCATGTGCGAAGTTCCAGACACCATTCACTATTCTCTAATCTCGAATCCCGCCAATCGTCAATCCTCAATCCCCTAACGGGAACACTCTTAAAATCGTAAATCCACCATGCTTCCTCTCGACGACCTCCTTGTGATAGACCTCTCCCGCGTGCTGGCCGGCCCGTATTGCACCATGATGTTGGCTGACCTGGGCGCGCGCGTCATCAAGGTCGAGCTGCCGGGCAGCGGCGACGATACGCGCGCCTGGGGGCCGCCGTTCCTCGAAGGCGAGAGCGCCTATTACCTCTCGGTCAACCGCAACAAACTGGGCATCACGCTCAACCTGAAAAGCGAACGCGGGCGCGAGTTGCTTCGGGAACTGCTCGAACAGGCGGACATCCTGGTCGAGAACTTCAAACTTGGCACAATGGAATCCTGGGGGCTGGGTTACGAAACCATCCGGACCCTCAACCCGCGCCTGATCTACTGCAACATCTCCGGTTACGGCACGGATGGTCCTGAGGCTGGCAAGCCTGGCTACGACTTCATCACCCAGGCCGAGGCCGGGTTGATGAGCATCACTGGGCCTGTAGACGGGCCGCCAATGAAGGTCGGGGTGGCGATTTCGGACATCACCGCTGGGATGTTCGCCGCCAGCGGCATCCTGGCCGCGTTGCACGCCCGCCAGCGGACGGGCGCGGGCCAGCGCGTGGACGTGTCGCTGCTGGAGGCGCAGGTAGCCTGGCTGGCGAACGTCGGGCAGGGATATTTGGTGTCAGACCAGCCTCCGAAACGTTATGGCAATGCCCATGCCGTCATTGTGCCATACGAGGTTTTCCACGCCCGCGACTACTATTTCGCCCTGGGCGTCGGTAACGATACACAATTCCGCAAACTTTGCCAGATCATCGAACGTCCACCCCTCGCTGATGAGCCGCGCTTCGCTACGAATCCGGCGCGTGTCCAGAACCGGGGCGAGTTGGTCCCGCTGCTACAAGCCGAGTTCGAAAAACGGGAAGCATCCCATTGGCTGAACGAACTGACGCAGGCCGGCATCCCGGCCGGTCGCATCAAGGGCATTGATCAGGTCCTGACCGACCCGCAGGTGCTGCACCGCCAGATGGTGGTCGAGGTGGCGCATCCAAAAGCCGGGAAGGTCAAGTTGCTCGGCGTTCCATATAAATTCAGCGAGACACCCGCCAGCGTCCGCACTGCTCCGCCCCTGCTCGGACAGCACACCGAGGAAGTATTGAGTTCCATGCTCGGAATGACCGCCGGAGAAATTGCCGATCTACACGGCGCAGGCGTAGTTTAGACTCATTCGTAAATCCAAAACTGGTAAATAAAAAAGGAGGCAACCTTGAAAATCGTAGTGTGTGTCAAACAAGTGCCCGACTCGGCGGCCAAAGTAGTCGTCGAGAACGGCAAGATCTCGTGGGGCGATGCACCCCTGGTCATCAACCCGTGGGACGAGTACGCGGTGGAAGCCGCTATACAGCAAAAGGAAGCGCTGAGCGGCACCGTGACCGCCATCACCATCGGCGGGGAGGGCAGCAAGGACGCCCTCAAGCATGCCCTGGCCATGGGCGCGGATAACGCCATCCTGATCTCCGACCCAGCCCTGGTCAACATGGATACCCAGGCCACCGCGCAGGTGCTGGCCACCGCCGTCAAAAAGATCGGCGGCGTGGATGCGGCCTTCTTCGGCCGCCAGGCCATTGACTCCGACTCCGGTCTCGTCCCGGCGCAGACCGCCCGCCTGCTGAAGTGGCCCGCGCTGACCCTCTCCGCAGTCATCAAAGTGGACGGCAGCAGCGTACGCGTCGCGCGCGGCGTCGAGGAAGGTCGGCAGATCGTCACGGCCAAGCTGCCGGCGGTCTTCAGCCTGGTCAAAGATTTCGGCGAGCCGCGCTACCCCTCGTTCATGGGCATCCGCAAGGCCAGCCGCGCCGAGATCCCGGCCTGGTCGCTGGCCGAGCTGGGCATCCCCGCGCCGGCCTCCGTCATTGCCTGGCCGGAGATCATGAACCCGCCCAGCCGGGAAGTCACCTGCGAGGTCATCACCGGCGGCAGCCCGGCGGAAATCGCCGAAGCACTGGCCAATAAAATTTTGGCGGAGAAAGTCCTATGAACACCTGGGTTTACGTTGACCACTTCAAAGGCACGGCTCTCCCCGCTTCGTGGGAGGCCATCGGCGTCGGCAAGACGCTCGGAACGGTCAAAGCGCTGGTATTCGGACAAGGCGTGGAAGCGCTGGCGAAAACAGCATTCGAGTACGGTGCGGACGAAGTACTGCTGGCGGATGATCCCGCCCTGGCTGATTACCGCGCTGAGGCCTTTGCCGCCACCCTGGGCAAACTCGCAGCGGACGGGGCTCCAGACCTGCTCCTGTTCCCGACCACGACACGCGGCCGTGAGTTGGCCGCCATGGCCGCCATTGACCTGAAGACCGGCGTGATGGTGGACGTAACTGCTTTAGAAGCCGCGGACGGGAAGATCACCGTCACGAGGCCGATCTACGCCGGGAAACTGCTGACCAAGGAGACTTGCTCGTCCAAGCCGCAGATCAATACCCTGCGCGGGCGCGCCTTCCCGAAACCGGCGCAGCAGGCTGGCAAATCTGGCACGCTGACAAAAGTGGCTGCCGCAACCGGCGACTTCCCGACCAAAGTCGAGGGCTACACCACCAGCGAAGGCGGCGTCAGCCTGACGGATGCAGGTGTGATCGTCTCCGGCGGGCGCGGCGTGAGCAACAACCCTGCCCTGACGCCACCGTCCGGTCTCGACGAAAAGCAAGCCGAGATCTGGAAGGCGCAGCAGGGCTTCGCGTTGGTCAAGGAACTGGCCTCGGTGTTGGGCGCAGCCGTCGGCGCAAGCCGCGCGGCAGTAGATGCAGGCTACGTCCCTTACCCCAACCAGGTCGGGCAGACCGGCAAGGTCGTCTCGCCGGACGTGTACATCGCATGCGGTATTTCGGGTGCCATCCAGCACCTGGCCGGGATGCGCACCAGCAAGGTGATAGTCGCCATCAACAAGGATGCCGAAGCGCCGATCTTCAAACTGGCGCGCTACGGCGTGGTTGGCGATTTGTTCCAAATCCTGCCCGCGCTGACCGCGGCGTTCAAGAAGAAATTGGGAAAGTAATATTAAGATACCAGGTTTCTTAAAGAAACCTGGTATCTTATTCTCACTATTAGCAATGCCTCACCGCATCACTCCCTTCTTTGCCGGTGGCTATTATCATATTTTCAGTCGCGGCAACAATCGCCAGCCGATTTTCTATGAACGCGAAAACTATTGTTACTTCCTGCGACAGTTACGAAATTATTTCGCTCCGGATAAGGTGGAAATCGTTGCTTACTGCCTGATGCCCAATCATTATCACCTGCTTGCCCACCTCATCACCGACAGTCTTGCCCCCCTTATGCAACCACTTGCCCTATCTTATGCCAAAGCCATCAATAAAAGAAGTAGTGGTTAAATCGCAAGTGATATGATAGATTTAGCGGCATGATACAGAAAACAATCACCTACGAATGCCGCCATTGTCGCAGCACCAACATCGTCAAAAATGGGCATAATGCTCAAGGTCAGCAACAATATTGGTGCAAGGATTGTGGTAAACGGGCTGTTCTGGAACTGATGCCGCGCTATACCGAAGAAAAGAAGGAACAGATTATTGCAGATTACTATGAGCGCCCCAGTATGCGCGGGGTCGAGCGTGTTTTTGGCGTGATCCGCTTCACCTTGGCTGCTTGGCTCAAAAAAAAGGCGACACCAGCCCATCAGTAAAGGATACGTTACTGCCTGTACAGCCAGACGATAGGCTGGAACTGGACGAAATATGGTCATTTGTCCTGAAAAAGGTGAACAAACGTTGGCTTTGGATCGCCATTTGTCGTCGTACACGCCAGGTTGTGGCGTTTGTGATCGGGGACCGTAGCGAAAAGGATTGCCGCAAACTGTGGGATCGCATCCCCGAAGAGTACAAACAGTGCTGTACCTTCAGCGACTTTTGGGAGGCCTACGAGAAGGTGTTTCCCAAAGAGACTCATCGCAGTGCCGGCAAGGAGAGTGGTGAAACCAACCATGTGGAACGGTGGAACAATACCTGCCGCCAATCGAACGCACGCTACGTTCGTAAGACCTTATCGTTTTCAAAGTCCGATTTCTACCACGAACTGGTTACACGACTGTATATCGTCCGTTACAACCTCAAATTATCACTTGCGATTTAACCACTACCGGTAATTGAAGCCCTGGAAAAAGCTGGTATCCGCGAGTCGGTAAAAGTCATGGTCGGCGGTGCGCCGGTGACTCATGACTGGGTGCAAAAGATCGGCGCAGATGTTTACAGCGAGGATGCCATCGGCGCGGTCGAGGTCGCCAGGCACGTTCTAGGTTTGTGAATGGGTGATCATACCCTAGAATCTCAGATACCTCATCCACAGAAATTAATTCTCAAAGGAGCCTGATATGTTGCATCCGAAGCTGGAAATACTTGACATCGATTTGGTCAATCAAATCATTTCTGAGGGGATCGCGCTTTTGGAAAATCCCGGGATTCGGGTTCATAATCAAGAGGCATTGGAGATATTAGCGAATGCTAGCGCAAAAGTAGATTTTCAGGCTCAGATCGCCTGCATTCCTGAAAACATTATCCGCCAAGCTTTGAAAACCGCCCCACACGAGTTTACTCTGTTCGACCTGAATGGTAATCCCGCGGTTCACTATTTTGGAGATAAAATCCATTTCGATCCAGGGTCGGGAGGGCTGACCATCATCGACAGCCAGACCGAACGGCCTCGTTTACCTTTAACAAACGACTTAATAAAATTCATCAAGCTCGTAGAGACCCTTCCCCAGGTTGACGCTCAAAGCACGGCTTTTGTATGCTCGGATGTCGTCCCAGAAATTGGTGATCTCTATCGTCTATATCTGGCTCTGAATTACATGAATAAACCGATCATCACCGGAGCATTTCGTAAAGATACCTGGTGGACGATGAAAGAAATGCTATCAGCAGTTGCTGGCGGTGACCAGGCTTTTGCGTTAAAACCAACTGCCGTCTTCGATGTCTGCCCATCGCCTCCCTTGCTTTGGAGTGATACAACCTGCCAAAATTTAATCGATTGCGCTCGTTTCTCCATCCCTGCGCAACTTATTTCCATGCCGCTTGCCGGGGCAACTGCGCCGATTACGCTTACTGGAGCGATCGTTCAGCATACTGCCGAAAGTTTGAGTGGGGTGGTAATCCATCAATTGGCAAAAGAGGGCGCACCAATTGTCTGGGGAGGCTCACCGGCGATATTTGACATGCGGGAAGGATCAACACCCATGGGGGCGGTCGAAACCTGGATGATCAGTTCAGCATGTGTACAAGTCGGGAAAGCATTGGGGCTGCCAACACATGCTTATATGGGCATGAGCGATGCGAAGATTATCGATGCACAATGTGGGATAGAGTCGATGGGTAGTAATTTTGTCGCAGCCCTTTCTGGAGCAAATGTCATTTCGGGCTGTGGTATGCTGGATCTTGAATCGTGTCTGAGCTTTGAAAAGCTGGTCATCGATGCTGAAATGATTGGCATGGTTAAACGCTTTGTGAAGGGGATCGAGGTACGTGACGATCCAATTGCACTCTCCTTGATGCAGAAGAGCGGGCATAAAGGAGATTTCTTGACTTTACCGCATACTCGCAAGTGGTACCGGGAGGAACAGTACCTGCCTTCTGAAGTAATTGACCGGGCTTCATTTGAAGGTTGGAAAAGCCGAGGAGAGAAATCGACTTTTGAGCGAGCGCGAGACCGGGTGGAAAAGCTAATCACGACTTACCAACCGACTAAGATCACAGAGGAACTGCATCAGGAACTTCGAGCGATCACATTACATGCAGCACAGACATTTGGCATGCAATCCCTTCCACCTTTACCGCAGGGAGAGTAACGATCACTCAACTGGTGAAAAAATAAAAAATGACTGGAACCTTCATCAATGTCACCGCCATCATTGTCGGCGGTCTGCTCGGTATTTTCTTTGGAGCGCGGCTATCAGACAATCTTAAGAACACCGTTGTTGCAGGCATGGGTTTGTTCACTACGGCCATCGGTGATGGAATGACGCGGCACGAGACTGGCCCAGGCCGCGGCCAGCGCCATGCAGGCCAGCCACAGATCCAGATTGCCGGGTAAATGGGCGGTGAACCCGGCCGCGAGCACAGAAAGGGTGACCCAGTTTGGGATGCGCCGGGTGCGCAGGTCATACACTGTCGTTAAATAAGCGACAGCCGTCCTTGACGGGCGGCTGTCTTTATTGTGACCTAATATCTGGGTTTAAATTTATGCTTCTCCAATTACCCGTAATTCTCGACTGAAGGTAGTAAGGCTCTCACAGTCATCCTTGGTCACCACTATATCGTCCTCGATACGCACACCGCCCCACCCGTCCAAGTATGCTCCAGGTTCGATGGTAAACACCATACCCTCTTCCAAGCGCATTTCGTTCCCCTCCACGATCCACGGCTCTTCATGTACATCCAGGCCTAACCCATGCCCTGTGCGGTGAATAAAATTAGGGCCTAAGCCAGCATCTACCAAGACTTGGCGTGCGGCACGATCGACATCTTGGCAAGTTACGCCAGGCCGGACTGCCGCGCGTCCAGCCTCGTTGGCGGCTTTTACTACTGAGTACACTGCATGCAGCCTCTTGTCTGGCTTCTTGGAAAACACAAAGGTACGTGAGAAGTCGGCATAATAGCCGTTCACAGTTGTGACGAAATCAAAAAGCAGGATATCCCCAGTCCTTACTTGCCGTTCGCCGGCCCGGCCGTGGGGCGAAGCGGAATTGGGTCCGCTCAACACCAGCGGCTCGATAGATGTAACCTCGCCGCCGAGGTTCAGGACGGCGCTGGCGAGCCGGTTGCAGATCTGGCGTTCTTTTGCTTCGCCCGCTGACAACGTTGAAAGCACATCTTCCAACGCCGCTTCACAGATCCGGGCAGCTTTGCTGTGCGAGGCGATGATGCTTCTCAGCTTGCCGATCGCCGGCCCGGTATCCGACTGGCTGGGGGTGCGCGTCTGGTACGTGTTCGGCGGGGCGGTCTGCATCCTGATGACGGTCGCGGCGCTGTTCATCCCGGCCATCATGAATATCGAGCAGTACCGCCAGCCTGCTGCCGAAATAGCTGACGTATGACTTACAGAACGAATCTGCTTACCTGAAAAAGCAAATGAGCCGCCCATCTCCAGGCGGCTCATTATTAGAGTTATCTCTTCATAATAACCGGTTTCCATCGGATCTCGGCTCCGGTCAAGCGCAACGGACTATTACAGAGGTACCACGTTGGCAGCCTGCAGTCCTTTCGGCCCCTGCTCAATGGAGAACTCCACCTTCTGGTTCTCTTCGAGGCGCTTGTAGCCCTCCATCTGGATAACTGAGAAGTGGACGAATACATCCTCGCCATCTTCACGGCCGATGAAGCCATAACCTTTGGTGGTGTTGAACCACTTGACGGTCCCAACAAAACGATCTTCCATCTTTCTTTCTCCTACACAAGATTTGACGCCTGGCGAAAGCCTGGCATAACGGGCACAAGATTATCACGGTTGCAAGGGCGTGTCAAGCGACTGTTTCAATATAAAACCTGCTACGAAGCTCCTAACTCGACAATGTCACATTCGAATTTCACCCCCCGTTCATCCCCCCATTTGCGCCTTCAGCTATGGTAGCCGTAGGCTACCACTATCTGTCAAACCTAACTTTCGGCGGCGCAAATGGGGGGACAGAGGGGGTAGATGCGCCGAGAAGCTTAACGTAACATTGTGACATTGTCAAACCAAGTACTTCTCAAACCAGCGCGAAATGTGATTCAGCCGCGCGATGCGGCGATCCGTTCTCCCTGTGCGCGAAAGCCCGTGGAACTCATCGGGAAATCTCACGAATTCCGTGTCCACGCCCAAACGCTTGAGCGCCACGAAGACCTGCTCGCTCTGTTCGATTGGACAGCGCAAGTCGCCCTCGTTGTGGATCACCAGCGTCGGCGTCTTGGCGCTGCCAATGTAGGCGATGGGGGATAATTCCCACCACTTCTTGAAGTCCTTGAAGGGCGGCTCAGCATCCACTTCGTACTCGAAGGTCCAGTTGAAATCGCTGGAGCCCCACTCGCTAACGAAATTGCTCACGCAGCGCTGCGTCACCGCGGCCTTGAAGCGCTCAGTGTGGCCGATCAACCAGACCGTCATGTAACCGCCATAGGAGCCGCCGGTCACACCCATGCGCCGGCTGTGTATGTACGGCTTCTTCGCTATGAAATCCGCCCAGGCCATTATGTCAACGTAGTCAGCCTGCCCCCACGCACCCCAAATCGCTTTGGCATGTTCCTCGCCATAGCCGCGCCCGCCGCGTGGATTGGAGAAATATACCACAAAGCCCTTCGAGGCCAGGTAGTAGAACTCGTGCATGAAGAACTTGCCATACTGCGTCAGCGGGCCGCCGTGAATCTCCATAATGGACGGATACTTCTTCTTCGGATCGAACTTCGGCGGAAAAACGATCCAGCCTTGTAGCTCGTTGCCATCCGGACCCTTGAACCAGGCCTCCTCCACCTTGCCCAGGTCAACCCCGTCGAGCAATCCCCGGTTGAGGCGCGTCAGGCGACGGGTGCTCCTGTTACCGATCTCATGAACGTAGACCTGTCCGGGGTCATCCATCTGGCCGTAGAAGTAAGCCACCCTGGACTGGGCGCGGTCCAGGCTGAAGCTGCCGACCACGCCCCCCTCGCCGATCATATCCTTGAGATCCTCGCCACTCACCGAAATGGATTTCAAGACCGACGAGCCAAGAATGGCAACCTGGAAATACAACCTCTTGCCATCGTTCGACCAGGTTGGTGGCATCTGTTCGGGCGAGCCGCAGTCGTTGATGACCCCAGCCAGGGTGTGAAGATCGTATTTCTCGGTCAGATTCTTGGCCGGCTTCGAGCCATCCGCCAGGACGATCCACAGCCCGAAATTCTTATACCCCAAGCCCTTGCCTTCCTGGCCGAAATATGCAATCCACTTACCTTCCGGTGAGAAGGAAGGTTGGATTTTGCTGCCTTCAGGCGTCTTGATCTTCTTGGGGTTGCCGCCCTTCCCGCCTCCGTCCGGCACGGGCATCACGAACAAGTCCACCGCATCCGGGTCGAGGTCCGGATCGGGAGCGTGGTTGGAGAGGAAGGCGATCCGCTTCCCATCGGGCGAAAAGGTGGGGTTCTGCTCGTCCCAGACGGGGTGGTCAGTCAATTGTTTACCTTTGCCGGTGCGGACATCCACCAGCCAGAGATGGGTGCGCTCGTGCGGCAGGTAGCCGTAGCCGTCCAGCTTGTAGAAGACGCGGTCGTAATGGCGTGCGACCACGCCGAGCTTTTTCTTTTGCTCGTCCTTCTCGCGCTCCAGCTCTTCCTTATCGGTTTTGCGGACAGTGCAGAGCAGATTCTTGCCATCCGGCGACCAGGAAAGCTCGCCGATCTCTCCCTGGATGTCGGTCAGTTTGCGAGCTTCGCCTCCGCCGAACGGGATGAGGTAAACCTGCGCCGGTTTCTCTTTGTCGGCGCGGTTGGAGAGGAAGGCGATCTGGCTGCCATCCGGCGACCAGCGCGGGCTGCTGTCGGCCTGGTCGCCGTGGGTGAACCGGCGCGGCGCGGCAGCCTGCGTGGATACCATCCAAAGATTGCTGTATTTCTTCTCGGTTTTCTTTTCCACGCGTTGAACCTTATAGATGACGTGCCTGCCATCCGGGGAGAGACGCACATCGGAAGGCAGTTCGATCCGGTACAGGTCTTCAGCGCTAATGAATCGTTTTGCAGTAGGCATGGTTTTCTCCTGAGAATGTTGGAGTCCGGCGACTCCGTTGTCGGATTTCCTAAGTCAGAGACTTCAGACTCCGTAAAGGATAGTAATATCCCAGCCCGATCCCCTTCAACAGATTTCGCACCGAAACTATATAAGCTACCGAGTCGCTATACCCCCATGGCCCTTTCGCTGTACTATAGACAGCCGCCGCACCACCGAGGATACTTAGTAATCCAACTATGACAAGAACGATATGACAGGTAGAGGCCTTCTGTGCGACTTTCTCCATAGTTCTTCAGAGATCACTTACGCTGTGGCGTCAGCTCCCCGACGTACTCCTCACCGCCCATCTGCGCGTACATTCCTTTGATTGTCTCCTCCAGCAGATTCTTCAGGCGCTGCCGTTCCACACCGTGAGCGTTCAAGGGATTGTAAGCGATGGGCTTCCCCACCATGACCTTATTGGATTCGTGCACGGCCACCGGATAGAACAATAAACGCTGTCCTATGGACTCGTGATACATCTCTCCCAGCCTGAACACGGTCTTCTGGAAAGGATACATCTTGACGAACGTGTCCAACCCCACGAGTGAGTATTCAGGAAACACAAGCAGGCATTTCCCCTCCAGGAGCAGGGATAGGCTCGCCTTCAACGTATCATATAGCCGTTCCTGACCGCCCAGATAGGCGGGAATGCACCCCAAGGATTTCAGCATGGGCACCGTGATCTTCGAGAGGGCTTTCGAAAAGACCCGGCTGAATGGGAGTTTGAACTTCAAGCGCGGCTCGACGAAGTCAATCCTCACGTACTCTGGGGCCAACTCTTTATCCATCATATCCCCTGCAGCCCAAGGATGCAATTGGAGCGGGATCGAACATACGACTGCGATCGGGCCGGTAGGTCCGAGGTGATTGGCGATGAACACCGCCGGGCCTTCCTTCGGTAGATTCTCCTCGCCGATGAGTTCGCCGCTCCACAAAAAGAGATCGAGCGCGCCGGTCAGGAATTGATAGAAAATGTATTTCATATTCTCTACCCTCCGATCATGTTACCTTCTACATCACTTCAAACCCCGGCCGGGTAGAAACGCTTCGGCCAGGTATGCAGGCTGGATCGCCTCACTCACCCCTCAAATCCGCAGTCGCACGCGTCCGCCTCAGGACGCGGGAATCAGCCCACACTGACAATTATAACTGATTCAGCGCCAGATGTATCACGGCTGGAAGTATGCTCGCTGGGGCTCTACCTGGCTATCGGCCGGATGCCTGGCTGGCAAACGTGACATTCATCGGCATTCCGGGTTTGAGTTTTCCACCCATATTATCTATGGTCAATTGCACTTCATAAACGGTCGTCTGGCGTTGTTCGTTGGATTGGACATCTTGTGGGTTGAATTCGGCCTTGTCCGAGATGCGCGTCATGTCAAGTAATCTGGGGGGGGTAAAAAGGGCCATTTGCAGCCTTCCCACCTGGGGGGAAAAGCTCAAATGAGATTCAACCTTGGCCGGTACTGCAATGCCTCGGCCAGATGCGCAGGGTGGATTACCTCACTCCCCGCCAAATCTGCAATCGTGCGCGCCAGCTTGAGCACGCGGTGATAGGCTCGCGCCGAGAGCTGCAACTGGCTCATCGCTGATTTCATCAGGGCCTGACCGGTTTCATCAAGGCCACAATACTTGCGCACTTCTGCCGGACGCATATCCGCGTTGCAGGTTATGTCGGAGTGCGACGACTCCTGTCGTCGCAACGCTTCAAACCGGACCCGTTGCCGGTCACGCGCTGCCTCGACCCTTTCGCGCACCGCAGCGGACGGTTCACCCAGCCGCTCGCTGCTCAGCTTCTCGTACTCGACGCGCGGCACCTCGACGTGGATGTCAATCCGATCCAGCAATGGCCCGGAGATGCGCTTCTGGTATTTCGTCACCACCATCGAAGAACAGGTGCAGGGTTTGACCGGATCGCCGAAATAACCGCACGGGCAGGGGTTCATCGCCGCCACCAGTTGAAAATTAGCCGGGAAGGTCAGCGATCCCTGGGCGCGGCTGATGGTCACAACCTTGTCTTCGATTGGCTGGCGCAGCACTTCCAGCACGCGCATCCCGAATTCGGGAAACTCATCCAGGAATAGCACACCACGATGGGCCAACGAGATTTCCCCCGGATGCGGCCAGTTCCCCCCGCCGACCAGCCCGGCGTGGCTGATGGTGTGATGCGGGGCGCGGAATGGCCGATGTCGAATGAGCGGGATCTCGGGCGGCAACTGGTCGGCCACCGAGTAGATGCGTGTCACGTCCAGCGCCTCGTCAATACTCATCTTTGGCAGAATGCCCGGCAGCGCACGCGCCAGCAGGGTCTTACCGGCTCCGGGAGGACCGATAAGCAAGATGTTGTGCCCACCGGCCGCGGCGACCTCGAAGGCGCGCTTGACGTGCTCCTGGCCTTTCACATCACAGAAATCGGTGGGCACCATGATCGGCGCATCTTCCGCTTCGACCGGCGGCTGCGGCGCGATGGGCTTGCGACCGTTCAGGTGATGATAGAGGGCGGCGAGCGAGGTTACGGGTATGACTTTCAGATCGGGAATGAGGGCTGCCTCGGCTGCGTCCACTTCGGGGACGACGATGCACTTGAACCCGGCCTGGCGGGCGGTGGCGGCCATCGACAACACACCGCGCGCGTGGCGCACAGCCCCATCCAGCGAGAGTTCGCCGACCACCATCATGCCGTCCGCCGCTTCAGGAGGCAGGAATCCACTGTAGATGAGCACGCCCAGCGCGATGGGCAGATCGTAGGCTGGCCCCTCTTTTCGGACGGCAGCCGGCGCCAGGTTCACCACGATGCGCTTGCGCGGGTAGGGGATGCCGGCGTTCTTGACCGCCGCCTGCACCCGTTCACGGCTCTCCTGCACGGCCGCGTCCGGCAGGCCGACGATGGTCATACCGGGCAGGCCATGACCAGTATCCACCTCGACCTCGACCACCACGCCATCGAGACCGACCACTGCGCAGGAGAAAACGCGTGCAAGCATGTTATAAGTTTAGACGAGGGTGATGTAAAAGTCAACTATCATGGAAAATGCAACAACTGGTTATTGCCCGCATCGCTGACCCACACGCCACCGGCGTCATCCACGGCCACGCCAACCGGCAGGCCAAAGCCGTTGATGTCAGAGCTACATATCCCCCAGGCGCGGACGATTTGCCCGCTCTCTGTGAACTCCAGCACGCGGCAGGCTTCCGGGTCGGTGACGTAGATGTGCTGCTGTGCATCCACCGCGATGAAAGGTTTGTTTTGCACCGAACCGCCGTACCAGCCACTGACCGCCCACTCGGAAATCGGCGTGTAGATCAAACCGGTCTCATCCGGGGCGAAAACCTGCACGCGCTGATTCCAGGTATCGGTGACATACACATTGCCATCTCCATCCAGCGCGATGCCGACCGGCTCATCGAACTGACCCGGCTCCAGCCCCGCGCCGCCGAACTGGGTCAGGTAGCTGCCGTCCGCGTCGAACACGACAACGCGCTTGTCCCCCGTATCCACGACTAATACCCGCCCGTGCGCGTCCACGGCAATGCCACGCGGACCGTAGAACCCATCCGTCTTATCCGGGCCGAAAGTCTGCCACATGGACAGGAACTGTCCATCCGCAGTAAACTTCTGGATGCGATAATTCCAGGTGTCCGCCACGTAGACCGTCCCATCCGGCGCGACGGCCACACCCCACGGCTCGTTGAACGTGCCGCCGGGGGCGTCTCCTTGGGTGGCATCACCGTATTGACCCCAGACTTGCAGCACCTCCCCACTTGGATTGAGGTGCTGGATGCGATTGTTACCCGAATCGGCCACGTACAGGCTGCCATCCGGCGCGACGGCCACCGCGCGCGGCGACTGGAACTGGCCCGCGCCAAAGCCGGCCGCGCCGATGTCCTGATCCGGCGCAAGCTGGACGGTCGCGCTGGCGTAGGGGTCTGTGACCACAGCCTCTTGCGCTGCCAGGCCATGCGTCCAGATTTGCGCAGCGATATCCTTGCGGATGTAAACCCGCATCCGCTCGATGGTGTTCCAGTTGGTCAGCGTAAACGCATTGCTCTGCTTCAAGGCGGCGTATTGGGTGTAATCGCGGTTGAACCAGATCTGCCAGATGGCGCTGCGCACAGCCGGGTCGGTGAAGAATGGACGGATGTGGTCCCAGGCGCGCACCAGGTACTCGCCCAGGCTCATCGGCGGCGCGTCCGCCCCCAGCTCCAGGCGCCGCTCATTATCAATCGAGGTCCATTTCAAGCTCCAGTAATCCATGTTCGGCCACCACAGACGGTTGTAGTCTAACGACACATAGTTATCGCGCGACACCGCGGCGACTTTGTCATAATAGGAAGGAGTGGTCACAATGATGGCGGCGCGGCGCAGGTCGTTGGTCGGGTTGACATCGTAATCAATCCGGTTAGGATAGCGGCGCATGTACCACCAGTAAGGGTAGCGGGCGTAATTGTCATACGCAACGACGATATCCAAGCTGCCGGTCGTGCGCTGAGAGATTTCTTCAATCTCACCCAACACCATCTTCGGGTCGGGTGCGGAGTGGGCGTAGACCAGGTACTCGAAGGGGTAATCGTAATTGATATACGCTACGCGGTAGGAAGCCCGGAAAGTCAAGACGGCCAGGAAACCCAAGCACGCAAGGATGAGCACCTTTAGATCGTGTTTCCAAGTCCATCTTGCCACGTCGCCCCAGGGGATCGTCTCGACCAGCCAACCAACCGCCCAGGCCGTTCCCAGGATCAGCGGCAGGGTGATGTGGATGGTCAACCAAGGCATTTTCTCACCCGCCAGGCTAAAGGCAACCAGATTGCCGAACGACCAGTAGGCCACAAGCAGGATGGTCGGCACCGGTTGGTCAGCCGGATCGCCCGCCTGAGCAGATATAAAAGGTTGCTCCGGCTGCGCCTGCCACAGCCGTTTGTACCCGGCAATGATGACCGCCGCGAGTATCCCCAAGGCAGGCAAGAACTCATACATAGGTATCTGTAACAAGCCGTAATAGTACCAGGGTTGCCCGCCTCGGGCCGCGGCTTGCTGCTCCA
>JALHUM010000026.1 GCA_022865905.1 Anaerolineales bacterium
CGGAGTTCCTATTGAGAACTAAGGTGCGGGGTTACACTCAAGGCAAGGGGCGCGGACTAATGGTCAGCGTCAGCCCACTTGTCAGAGCATGGGAGGCATCGTTAAAACAATGGCTTCTGCACAGCTATCACCGTCACCCCGTTGCAGGGCAATGTCGGCAATGGCATGCCAAGTCAGGTAGCCTACATCACGGTCTTTGACGGCGTATCCTCTATGATACAAGGCCACATGTTGCGGCGCGATGGAGGCAACTTTCCCGAACTTGCTTTATTTCACGATTCAAAAGGAGTATGATCATGTTGAAGTTTGCCTGCAAGGATGTTGGTGTGGAATGCGACTTTGTCGCAACCGGTGCAACTGCCGAAGAAGTAAAGGAGAAGGCGTTTGCTCATGCGGGTGTGGTGCATGCAGATATGCTGAAGGCCATGAACAAGGATGAATTGGCACAAATGACCAAGGCGGTGGAAGCGAACATCAAACCTGAATAATACGAGTAATGGAGGCGAGGTGGGCACCCACCAACTCCGCACTCATCGCTCACAGGTCAAACGTGATCCGGAATCTCATCTGGGATGTGGATGGCACGCTCTTCGATACGTATCCGGCGATTGTTCAGTCGTTCCTCCAAGCGCTTGAACCCTTCGGCCGGTCGGTTCCTGCGGTGCAGGTGGTTTCGTTGGCCAGGGTGGGCCTGTCGCACTGCGCACATGTCCTAGCCGCTCAGCACGGTCTCGCCGAGGACATGCTCGCCCAGCGATTCAGGGAGCTCTACACTGCTGTTCCTAAGTCGTGCCAGATCCCCTTTGAAGGCGTGAAGTCCGTCTGCCAGGCCATCTTGACTGGCGTCGGAATCAATACCATCGCAACCCACCGGGCACATGCCTCCACAGAGGAGTTGCTCACAACGCACGCCATGCGTGACTTGTTCACCGAGATCGTGGCCGGGGACGAAGGGTATCCTAAGAAACCCAGTCCGGCGGCATTCCTGGCCATTATCAGCAAATGCGCCCTCGATCCACGGGAGACAGTTGCCGTTGGCGACCGCGACGTTGACATTCTGGCGGGGAAGGCGGCCGGGCTCTGGACGTGCTTGTTCCAGTCTGATGGTTTGGGGGCTGATCCCGATTTTGCCTTCTCAGAATATGGGGATCTTCTTCTGTACCTGAAGGAGAGTTGGCGCCGCCCAACAACTCGGTGAAGCTGACCCGGCGGGCTGGGCCTTCGTGGCTGCTTGTCTTGCCCGCCGACTTGACCTAGAGTCCTAGTGGCGTTGCCCGCTTCCGCCGGGCAGCTTAGCTTAAGGCCGTTCGGCTGCACACACTCTCACCCTTGCAAAATCAGAACATTTGTGCTATAATTGTAAAATAAGTCAAAAGGTGTCTGCCAGGAAGCCCAACCGGGTATTAGTATGACTCTCTTTTATAACCGATCGCTTACCCCTCCCGTTCATCCCACCTCCAAGGCTATTTGTTCCTCCTTTGTTCCTCGATTATTTTTTACTCAAAAATCATGAACCTCACCGACGAACAATGGCGCTTGATTGAGCCGCTCCTTCCCCCGCCCTCTCCATCCGACCGCGGCCGCCCTCCCCTTGATCGCCGTGCCGTCCTCGATGGCATCCTCTGGAAGTTCCGCACCGGCAACCCCTGGTACGACATGCCCCCCGATTACCCCTCCTACCAGACCTGCTACCGCTGTCACCGCAAATGGGCCCGCGACGGAGTGATGCAAAAAATCTACGCCGCCCTGTTTTCCGACCTCAGCACTCGCGGCGGCTTCGACCTTGAGCAGGCCCTCAAGGACAAAACCATTAGCGCGACCCAGGCCGGGTCTTGCGTGACATACATGATCACACCAA
>JALHUM010000212.1 GCA_022865905.1 Anaerolineales bacterium
CCTCACCGACGAACAATGGCGCTTGATTGAGCCAATCCTTCCCCCGCCCTCTCCATCCGACCGTGGCCGCCCTCCCCTTCGCTACCCTCCGGGGGTGCTTCGCGACGCCGCTCGGAAACCAGCGCGTTTTGCCAGAAATGGCGCGACAATAGAGAAAGAGTCTCGCCGGTCCCGCCGCTGCCGTCCTGCCCCCCGCCGAAGGTCCCCGCAGTACCCCGAAGGGGTACGAAGGGGGCAGAGGGGTGAGCCAAACCGTTGGGCGGCCTGCTCCTTGACGCGAAGTGAAGCATGGCTGTTGACTCGATCTACCAAGCTGCTTAGTGTTCTTTTCGCCACAGTGCAGAAAGGGCCAAGGAAAGTATATGACTGATAGAAGGATTGCCATGGAACACGATAAGAAGATTGCTCTTGTCGCGCATGATAATAAGAAACGGGACTTGTTGGAATGGGCTAAATATAACCGCGATCTCTTGGCGCACCATGAAGTGTATGCGACAGGCACCACCGGCGAGATCCTGGAACGCGAACTTGGCTTTCGAATTACTAAACTCCAAAGTGGGCCCTTGGGCGGTGATCAGCAAATCGGTGCCAAGATTGTCAATAACGAGATAGATTTTCTTATCTTCTTCTGGGATCCCCTCGAACCAATGCCGCATGACCCCGATGTCAAGGCGCTCTTGCGAATGGCAGTGGTATGGAATATCCCCATTGCCTGTAATCGGGCTTCCGCTGATTTCATGATCTCATCTCCGCTAATGGATGGAGAGTATGATCGTCTGGTACCCGATTATGAGGGATACCGCACTCGAAAGTTGGACAGTGGCGAAGGAGAAGGCCAAGGTGCATGGGATTCTGCCTAAGACCGGGCATCTTCAGGCATTCATGAGGTAGTTAGCATATAGACGATGGATTTCGAGGCATGAGACCGCTCCCTACACTAAGCTACAGGGATGCTACGCGACGCCGCTCGCGCGCAGCGTTTTTACAGAGATGAGCGATAATCGAGAAGGAGTCTAGCCAGTCCCACCGCTGCCGCTGAGCCCATAATTCCAGCGGCTTGCGCGCAGTCACGAAGGGATCCAATGAAAGACACAGCTTATCCCTTCCCCCAACGTGTTGCCAATTGGATCAAATACCGTGTCTTCATCTGTGACATTCTTCGCAAAACGAGATATTTTCCCATGAGTAGACCGTTGAAAAGCTCCCTGAAAGCCGATGAGATAATTTTCCCTAAGAATGGGGTAAAACGCCGCCGTTTTTTCAAACGAATTTTGGCCCTGGTTCTACTCGCCATCCTGTTTAGTTGCATGGGCACCATGGTTGTTCCGGAAATCTGGCCTTATTTCGGAGCCCAAGTCGCCAACCATATGCGGAATCTTATAGGACCCCAGGCGGTGGCCCAAATCGAAGCCATCGTATTCCAGGTGCAGGACACAGTGAAACATTGGCAGTACCAATATGGCGTCGAACAAGCTGAAGCTCCTTGGGGAAGCAGTGAAATTCCATTGGAACTGACGCCTTTTTCTCAAGTCTCTATCGAGAAGTCATCTCTTACCCCAGAATCCGCGAGACTTACACCAACGCCCCCTGCTGCTATCGAAACACCTGCCTACATTGAGCAATCAAAGGAGCCTCAGGATCAGCTCCCTGTAAAGGCAGGTAGCCCTACACCGACGCCTACTCCATATGTATGGCAACTTTCCACACTGATCCCGTTTGGCTCAATGGAGGGCGAAGGGGTCTGGCTGCCCTACCTGAATGACCGGGAAGGTCATGTGGTGGCTGTGCGCACATTTCTGCAGCCGGATCCAGAGCGTCCCTATGCAATCGTGGCAGTTGTGGCGTTTGATTTGACCCGCACTCAACTGCACTTCGTTTTAGGATTTAACGAGCCTTCGCTGCCTGACGGGCCTAAGGGTGACGGCTTGATCCCTGAAGAGGACCGAGAGGCGGGCGTCCTTCTGGCCGCTTTCAACGGTGGATTCAGAGCGGCGAACGGCCAGTTTGGTGCCATGGCGGATGGGATCGTAGCCCTGCCGCCGAAGAGCGAAATGGCAACCGTTGGGATCTACCGCAGCGGAGAGGTCCGGATCGGAATTTGGGGAGAGGAGATTAACGATACCCCGGATCTACAAGCCTGGCGCCAGAACTGCCGGCTAATCATTCAGGATGGGGAGATATCGCCTAGAGTGTACAACAATTCGATCACAGATTGGGGCGCATCAATCAGTAACCAGATCGTCACCCGGCGTTCCAGCCTGGGCCTCGATCGCGAAGCCAAGACCCTGTACTATTTCGCCGGTCCGAGCCTGAGCATGTCCGTCCTGGCAAATGCCATGCTGGCCGCGGGCGTGCAGGACGGGATGCTTCTGGATATCAATCATTTTTGGGTTCTTTTTACAGCCATTCACTCGGAAGAGGGCAAGTTGGTCGCGGAACCGCTGTTACCAAATGATATGATCGATCACATTGATCGCTATTTGGGTTCGTCTCCGGCTGATTTCTTTTACATCACTCTACTGGATAGCCGCCAACCATAATCCTTCATTCAGATGGCCATACTTCTGTGCGCCCTTTCGGTGCTTTATGCTACGCCAGGGTGGTAAGCGGCGCGATTTGCCAGATCAGATTACAATAAAAGTAGCCTCAGGAGCCAAAACGCCAGGCCACTTAACAAAACGTTAGCCCGCTTGCCATCAGCCGACATTATATAAAACGGAGGAGGTTCTGATGAAACGCAAAGATCTACTAAAGAATGTTGGGGGATTGGGTTGACTCTGTTATTTCTATTTGGATGCAGTCCACAAGCAACTCCCCCACCAACCGGCACATCTGTCCCACCCACGGATACACCCTTACCGCCTACCCAAACTTCCGAGCCGCCCACTCCCACTATAGTCAGTTATGCTGGGAAGACCTTCACGGGTCCGCTCGACAGAGGCACAATCGCCCTTAAGGTCTCTGCCGATGGTGCGGTGGTCGAGCCGGGTTTGACATTGTCGCTAAAGGACGTTGGCTGCGCCGAGGGCGGGGGCGATTTTAGTGTACTTAGTATGAAAATCACCCTCCCCGATAATCTTCCCATAGAGAACCTGATGTTCAAATACGGAAGTGACAACATGTTTAGACCTGGCTATGGAATGGAGCTGATCGGGCAGTTCGACTCAGCCACCAGCGCAAGCGGGACCTTCAAGTACCTAGACGACAGCAAGCCACTTGAACCCTGTACCTATGGCCCGTTTCAATGGACAGCCAGCGCGCCGTAAATCAGCCGGTTAAATGTGGCACACAATGCTTGCTTTCGCGATAAAGATGAAAGCGGGATTTCTCGCACCGCTGCTGCCGTTAAGCCAAACCGTTCGGCCAGATAATCGTTTTCGGGCAGTTTATCGAATTGATTATGGTATTGTACAGCGCAGCCAAAAAATAACGTTTCAGAAGCAACCTCCCGGTGTCTTGGAGACGCCGGGAGGTCTGTTCTTACTCGACCGACTCGCCTTTGTCAGGGCGCACGATCCAATAGGCTATCGCGCCCAGGATGGGCATGGCGCCGACCAGCATGGCCCACAAGGCGCGCGCCGTTTCGCCCAACTTGCGTTTCCGCTTCTACTTACTTTGCTTTGCTTTCTTAACCGCGCCAGCAATCGCAGCCACGTGCGCAGGCGTGGAGCCGCAGCAGCCGCCGACGATCCGCGCCCCGGCTTGTATGTAGCGATTGGCAAATTCTCCCATCTGTTCCGGTGTAACGTTATAAGTCGCCGCGCCGTCGTCGCCCAGCGCCGGCAGCCCGGCATTGGGTTTGGCCCAGATAACCAGACCCGTAGCCGTCTCGGAATACTCCTTGACGATGGCTTCCATGTTTTCGAGCGTGGTGCCGCAGTGGGCGCCGATGGCGGTCACACCCAATGGCTGGAAGGTCTGCACCACCTGCGAGGGTTTGACGCCCATCATCGTACGCGTCCCCCGGTCATAGCTGAAGCTTACCACCACTGGCAAATCGCCAGCCTGGTGTGCACCTTCGAGGGCAGCCTTGGCCTCCTCGAGCGAGAATTGCGTTTCGATCACCAGCAGGTCCGCGCCCGCCCCGGTCAGTGCTTCCGCCTGCTCCAGATAAGCTGTCCCCACTTCTTCGAG
>JALHUM010000213.1 GCA_022865905.1 Anaerolineales bacterium
CGCCTGGAATGGGTTCGTCTAATGGTAGCTCCCTATGCGAGCTGCCATAAAGGTGCTGGGATGAAAACAACAAAAACCGGCTCGTCATTCTCTCGGTCGTTATCCTGCCTCCCTGCAACTCCCCACATACGGCCTCTACTCCTGGCGCTCTCCTGCCTGGCAGATCGCACCTGCACCGAATACTGCGCCGTAGGAGATTTCATGCTACAATTTTCTTTTCCAATGCCGTATAAGGTCCGAAATGATTTAGGATGTTAGACGGCACGTCTATAAGGGGTTATACTGTCCGTATATTCCTTGTTAGGCGCGTCATAAGAAAAACAAGTGGCCAATATGGATCCATACGAATTCCCAATGTCTCACAACGAAATCCAATTTAACTTAAAGCGAGCTCAATACTGTTATGAAAATGAAAACTATACGAAAGCCTTCGAGCTTTCGAACGTTGCATTAAAGATTATTGCCGAAGAACAAGGTGAGGTTGTTCGGGACGATTTAGGTTGGGCTCTTCGACTTAGGGCTGGTTGCTATCTAAATAGAAATGAATTAGAGAATGCAATTAATGATGCTGATAGAGCAATCAGAATAAACCCCAACAATTCCTTTATTTGGACAGTTCGTGGTGAAACCTATTTTCGCAAAAAGGATTATGACAAAGCGATTGAAGATCTTTCTATTGCTATTGAACTTGATCCTTATTATGAATATGCCAGGATTGTTCGCGCCGATAGCTATGATTGTAAAAAGGATTATGATAAAGCGATTGAAGATTTCACTATTGCTATCAAAAATGATCCTGAAAACGCTTACGCTTTAAATTCCCGAGGGCTAGATTTTATGAATCAAGGCAAATATGAGCTTGCTTTAGTTGATCTAAATCAAAGTCTTGAGATAGAGCCTAATAATGCATGGGCTATTGCACAATGCGGTATAGTTCATAAACGTATGGGTTGGTACGAAGAAGCGATAAATGATTTTAGAAAAGCATTAGAAATAGATAAGGATTTGGAATGGGTTAGAGTTTCTTTAGCTGAATGTCAGCGAATGGAGAACTCTAATCAGATAATTGAAGATGGTTTAGGTGATGGGTTAGGTGATTGTGATGAATTCGACTCCCGCGTCGAAACTTTTGGTGAATGAATAGATTTAGGTGACGGTGAAAGAACTCAGAAATCTTATATTGGTGACAATTAATACCAATTACAAAAGTCAGCAGACAGTTTAGGTTATACATGATGATGCTAATCCCAACGTCGCAAAGTCAGTCAGATGTCATATGTTTCTGCAGTATTTTCGCTTGATTTTAGAGAAATATTTCCTATACTGATATAAGGGCAATTAACACTTCCCAACATTCTTCCTACACCAATTCTATATAGGCGTTAGTTGGTGCGGTGCAACTATCACAGAGTTAGGCCTCATAACATATGTTGGATTACGAACCGATAGTAAAACGCTGGTTTTTGGGTCTCGGGTATCAAATCACTAAAATACCCGAAACCAATGAAGAATCGCCAGATTTTTTGATTGTTGACGATACTTCAACGTATTTATTGGAACTCAAGACAAAATTTCCTTCGGATGAAGAGATTGGTGAGAGGAAGAAACTATTATCTTTTGGCGAAATACATAACATCGACGAGTTGATAACTAGAAAGAATGGACTTTCTAAGATAATCAGGAAAGCCAAGAATCAACTCGGAAAGTATAAAAAAGGGGGAGATAAAATACTCAGGCTAGTCTGGCTATTATCTACAGGTCACCTAGCAGAACCACGGCTATATCAATTTGAAACGACATTATATGGGTTAGCCTATCTCCAATCAGCTGAACGTTATGGTGGCTGCTATTTCTTCTACGATAGTGATTTCTTCAGATATCGTGAAGTGTTGGATGCAGCAATTGTCTCAACTCAATCGGAAGGAAAGTTATTAATAAATTCATTGTCTCCTCGTTACTCGCAAATGAAGAATAGTTCTTTGCTAAAACATTTTAGGGAGGCTTCTATAGTAGACCCGATTAACCTCGAAAAGGAAGGGCGGGCGTTTCTTGTATATAGTGATGTAGACCGTGCTGATGAAGAAGGCGTCCTTCAATACCTGAAAGGAAAATATAACTCCGATAAAATTGTAATTGACACGATGCACTATTTGTCTGGAACCATTGATTCCTGAAACAACATAAGGAAGCCTAACACCAGCTCTAGCTGACAGCGGCTACGCCGCTCGCGCGCTGGGCGTGATTTTCCAGAGATGGCGCGATAATGATTTTGGTGACTTGCCAAAACGCCGCCGCAGCTAAGCCCAACGTTAGCCAAAACACCAACCTCCTGCGGGTTTCCCCACAGGAGGTTTTGTTTGCCAAAAAATTGGGGTGCACTCGGGAGAGTGCGCCCCAATTCGCCATCTAGAATAACAAATGCCCCAGTGCCACGGCTGCCAATGTGACGGTGATATTGTCCACATCGCGCAAGGGGAGGGATTCGACGGCTGTCCCGGCCAGGGCGATCAGGGTGATGGGGATGAGGTAGCCGGTAAAGGGGCCAACTAAGATGCCGGCCAGCACGAACATGCCTAGAATGAAGGCCGCCAGCGCCCATCCGCCGATGAACATCCCCAGCGAGCCGGCCCAGGATTTATCATTGTTCCAGGGCAGTTTCGGAGATTTAAGTCCGCGCCCCAGGATCTCGGCCAAGCCGTCGCCGCCGCACATCAGCATCAGGGCGACCATGCCGATGGGGGAATCCTTCCAATAGACCAGGGTCATGACGACGAAGACGATGCCGTAGAAGAGCGGCCCGCGCAGGATCTCGCGCCGGTCGCCGGTGCGGGACATGGCCTTGACCGAGGCCTCGTCTTTCATCACGCCCAGGCCGACCAGCGCAAACTGGGCGGTGATGAGCAGCGGCACCAGCGCGGCCAGCCATCGCGCATACCATACATCCGGGAACATCAGCCAGCACAGCACGAAGATCGGCCCGGTGCCAATGTGGATGATCTTGCGGCTCAGGCGACTCTCGATCCAGCCGCGATGGGCGGCAAAGTCCATCAGCCGCAGCCAGGCGAGGGCGATGACAAAGGTGAGAACAAGAGCGATGAAGGGATTCATGGTGGACTCCTCCGAAATATGGAATGGCTTATTTTACACTCTCTCGAAAAGCGGTTAGTATCCAGGATCATTCAATCATACTCGGTGGGAATACTACCTCGAACAGGCTCCCGTAAGAACAAAGTCAGCAGGGAGGCCAAGATGACCAAGCCGGCGGTCATCTGAAAGACGGGGGGAAAACCCCAGCCATCGGCCAGCGGCCCGCTGAGCAGCGTGCCCAAGGCTCCCGCCGAGAACATGAAGCCCAGCGTCAGGCCAGAAGCCAGGGCCATCCCACCCCGGATCGTCCGCTGGGCCAACACAACGATGATGCTGTGCACCGCGCCGGTGAACATGCCCGAAAGGGGCACGAGCAGGTACAGCCAGGGAGACCATCCAAGGATCGAAACCAGGAACAGCGGAATGCTGGCCAGCGCCAACATACTCATGGCAACGCGCTGCTTGCTGAAACGGTCGGCCAGGCTGCCGCCGATCACGTTCCCGATCGCCGAGCCGCCCATGAACAGACCGGCGATCAGGCCGTAGACGGCGGCTGTCTTGCCCATGTCGCTGAGATATTTTGGCACGAAAGTGATCATGTTCTGCTGCGCCCAGGCCTGAAGGGCGGCGATAAGCGCCAGCGCGACGAGGAAGCTCCGGGCGACGACAGGCCGGGATGCCTTCACCGCCTCGCTTTTCGGGGCTAGGATTGCCGTCCCTGTGGTTTTTCGCAACTGCCAGGCCGTGTTCAGGCCGATGGGCAAGCCGAGCGCGGCCAGAATAAGCAATCCTGTCGGCCCGAAGAGGGTCAGGAGCGGGCCGCCGATGATCGGCCCGAAGAAGTAGCCTAACTGTCCGAAGAGAAATAACCAGGAGGCAGCTGTTGTCTCGCGCCTCTCCAGGTGAGTCCGCCCGCGTAACGTGGCTTGCATGACCCCGGCCGGGTGAAAGGCGGCCGAGCCAAGGCTGGCCAGGATCAGGCAAGGGATGGCGAAATGGACAGGCATGAAGAGCGCCAGCGAGAACAGGCTGCACATCCACAAGATGCCGCCAGCCGCCATCAGGCGGGATTTGCCGAAGCGGTCGGTGATCCAGCCGAAGACCGGCTGGGAGAGAGATGCGACCCAGACGTAGATCGTAGAGATGAGTGCCAGCGCGGTGTTGCTCAGGCCGAGTTCGCTGCTCCAATAGGTGAGCAGTACCGAGCGCTGACCGTTGAGTACATCCACGATTAAATGCCCGTAGGCGACGGAGTTGAAGAGAGCATCGAGGAGGAGGGACATAGGATTTACGATTGGCGGTTGACGATTTTGGATTGTGGTTGCCGACTGCGCAACCACTTACGGTTGGATGAGGGACAACAGGACGGCGAGTAATGGAATATGGTCTGTCGTCGGTTGTCTGTGGTCTATCGTCAGTGGTAGAGGTCGTGTTCCAGGATGTAATCGTACACAGCGGGTGGGAGGAGATAGCGGAAGGGGCGGCCATCTGCGACGCGCTGCCGGATCTCGTGCGAGGAAATATCCACCAGGGGCGCATCCACGAAACGGACTTTGCGCGTGATGCCCGGCAAAATGGCCTCCAGGGCGGGGAAATGGATGGCATCGCCGGGGCGACGCATCACGCCGAGATAGCGGCAGGCAGATAACAACTCCGCCGGGCGGTGCCAGGCAGGCAAGTCGCGCAACGAATCGCCGCCCATCAGGTAGACCATCTCCGCGCCGGGATTCTGTTCGGCCAGCAGTTTGACCGTGTCCAGCGCGTAGTGCGGGCCGCGACGATCCATCTCCACGCGCGAAAGCTCGAAGGCAGGATTCCTGGCAATGGCAAGCTGGAGCATGGTCAGGCGGTGTTCGATGGGGGTGATGGTTTGGTCGAGTTTGTGAGGCGGGATGGGCGTGAGCACCCAGAGCAGACGCCTCAGGCCGAGTTGTTGACAGGCCTCGGCGGCCAGGATCAGGTGTCCGAGATGGGGCGGGTCGAACGTCCCGCCGAAGATGCCGAGCAGGTTAGGCATGTCCGAAGTATATCGCGTTTCGCCGAATCCGAATCTTTACCAAATCTTTTCACTATTTTCATGCAATCTTAACTTAGCGCTGCTATGATGAGCTTGGTCGAAAGGAGAGATAAAAGATGAAAAACATTTGGAAGTGGATTCTTGGGATCGTGCTCGTGCTGGTCGTTTTCTTCGGCCTGGGGATTTTGTCCCGCTTCATTGGCCCGCAGTACGCGGCTTACGGCTGGCATACCGGCCGGATGCCCATGATGGGCTATGGAATCAGTTCATTTGGCTTCATGCCATTCGGCATGATCTTCATGTGGCTCATCCCACTGGCATTCCTGGTCATGCTGGTTCTCGGCATCCTGTGGGCAGTCAAGGCGCTGAAAGGGACGCAGGCTCCAGCTCCTGGCCGGGCGTGCGCACAGTGCGGCAAAGCGGTTCAGCTTAGATGGAAGAACTGCCCATATTGCGGGAACTCCTTGTGGTAGCCTGATTTCGGGCTACCATTGTAGCCAGACTCGATCTCCAATCCCAGCATCCGGCATACTTGCCGGATGCCTTTTTGTGTTTTAGTTGCATATAAATCTTCGCGCCCTCTCGCCCCCGTTCTTCGCGAAGCACCCTGCGGGTTGGGGGGCGCGGCTTCGCGGTTCATAAAGAAGATCATGTTGAGCTTGTTGATTTACGCGGCTCGCTCATCTCCTGCCGGACGGTCTGGTATAGATTTTCAGCCTTGAGTTCGTTCAGCGTGTAGCATGGGGCTTCGAGATGATCGGCCAACGCCTGCGCCAGACCTTGATCGAAGGAGGCGTGCTCCATGTTGATCACCACGCTTCGGAAATTGCGCGCCGCGATCTGCTCGGCGAACTGATAAGCCTCCTCCTGTGGCGGCAGCACGCCGATGGAGACGTTCCCTGCGCCGTCCGTCATGACGAGCAGCAGCGGCTCCACATCCGGGTGAATGATCTGTTCCTGCGTGAGCACGTCGTAGGCCATGAGCAGACCGGCTGCGAGCGGGGTCTTGCCGCCGACGGTGATATCAGCCAGGGCGCGTTGGGCGAGTGTGACGGAGGTCGTGGGGGGCAAGATGAGCGTGGCGCGGTCTTTCTGGAAGACGACCAGTCCCACCCGGTCGCGACGCTGGTAGGCGTCGGTCAGCAGGGACAGGATCGCGCCCTTGGTCGCGGCCATGCGCTCAGCCACAGCCATGGACCATGAAGCATCCACCAGGAAGAGCACCAGGTTGGCGGCCTTCTTGACCCGCACCTAGCGCTGCAAGTCGCTTTTCTGGATGGCGAATGCCACCCGTTTGCGCTGCTCGGTGCGACGTTTCTGGTAAGGCGCGGCGGCGCGGATGGTGGCGTCGAAGGCCACATCGTCGGTCTTACCGTTGGCCGGGCGCGCCTGGATGTACCGGCCGCGCTTGCGCTCGGTGTGCGTGCGTGAACGCCGTCCAGCGTGGCGGCGGGTGAGTTTATCCAGGGGGGTATCTAACTTGCGCGGCTCGAACGTTTCCCCGATCTTGACCTTTTGGCCGCCATCCCACCAGTGGGCGTTGTGCGCATCGAAGACGGTCTTTTGCGACCCAGGCTCGCTGGGCAGCTGGTCAGGGGTTTCCTGCTCGGCGCTTTCAGTTATGACTTTTTTTTTTGCGCCTCGGCCTCGGCTTCTTTCGGCTCCGGCTCGGAGGGTTCGCCCTCTGAAGACGAGCCTTGTAATTGTTCGATGCGTTCCTGCAACTGCTCAGGCGAGATCTCTGTCTGGTGGAAGGGGCCGCGCTTGATGCGGTGCGGCAGGGCCAGCTCGGCGGCCAGGGCGATATCGCGGTTGGTGATGGCGGTGCGTCCCTCGAAAGCGGCATGGGCGCGCGCCGCTTTCAAGATCACCAGGTCGGCGCGGTGGCCGTCCACGTTGAGCGAGGCGGTCAGCGCGGCGATGGAGAGCAGATCGCGGCGTGCATAATTGACCTTGTCCACCATCGTGCGGGCGGAGGCGATCTGGCGCGAGATTTTCTCCTCGTGCGGGAGCCATTGCTTGCGGAAGGCTTCCGGGTCTGATTCGAAGGCCAGGTTGTTTTCGATGATGGTCACCCGGTCGCGCGCGTCGCGGATGCCGGTGATATCCACCGAAAGGGCAAAGCGATCCAGCAATTGCGGGCGCAGGTCGCCTTCTTCGGGGTTCATCGTACCGACCAGGATGAAACGGGCGGGGTGAGAAAAGGATATGCCCTCACGCTCGACGATGTTCATACCCATGGCGGCCGAGTCGAGCAGCACGTCCACCACGTGGTCGTCGAGCAGGTTGACCTCGTCAATGTATAGCAGGCCGCGGTTGGCAGCCGCCAGCACGCCGGCTTCAAAGTGACGCTCGCCCTTTTGGATGGCCTGTTCGATGTCCAGCGTGCCGACCACGCGGTCTTCGGTCGCCGAGACGGGCAGGTTGACGAAGGGGATGCGCTTCTCTTCGATGGGCAGCGGATCCCCCGATGCGGCTCGCTCGCGGCACTCGGTGCACCACGAGGTGGGCTGGTCGGGGTCGCAGCCGAAACGGCAGCCACGCACGGCGCGGACCTTGGGCAGGAGCGCCGCCAGAGCGCGCGCGGCTGTGGACTTGGCCGTGCCGCGCTCGCCGCGGATCAGCACGCCACCGATGCGCGGGTCAACCGCGTTGAGCACCAGGGCGCGTCTCATGCGCTCTTGTCCGACGATAGCAGTAAAGGGATAGATCGAGGGCATAGGTGACTCCAGGCAAGATTATACTGCTTCTTGCCAGACTGGTAAACGCTGGAGGTGATTTTCTGGAAGTCAGGGTTGCCAACTTATCAATTCGCCTTTATAATCCTGGCTATCTTTAATAAAACCTGGAGTCACCTAGATTATGGAACAAAACGACGCCCTCGTCGGGCAGGGGGCCATGCCCGAGAGCAACACACCAGCAGAAGATACTACCAATACCCATACGAACATGGAAACCTTGCTCAAGGAGGAAGGCTTGACCCTGGATTTTCCGCAGCCGGGCGAGATCCGCAGCGGCGTGATCGCCAGCATCAACCCGACCCAGCTCCTGGTCAGCGTCGGGGCGAAGTCCGAAGGCGTGATTGCCGGGCGGGAATTGGACCAGATCCCGGCCGCGGAGCGCGAAGCGATGCAAGTCGGCACGGAAATCCCGGTCTATGTGCTGGCTTCTGAAGATGCAAACGGCAACATCGTCCTCTCCTATACCCGCGCCCTGGAACAGAAGGGTTGGGAAGAGGTCGAAAGAATCCTCGAATCGGACGAAATCTACGCCAGCAAGATAGAAGGATATAACAAGGGCGGCTTGATCGTCCCCGTACACGGCTTGCGCGGTTTCGTGCCGGCCTCCCAGATCGGGATGCTGCGCCGCATGGCCGTCACCGGCGAGACCCCCGAGCAACGCTGGGGAAAGATGATCGGCGACCCGATCAACATCCGCGTGATCGAAGTGGATCGCAACCGCCGCCGCCTGATCCTTTCAGAGCGGGCCGCCAGCAGCGAGACGCGCCAGTCGCTCAAAGAACGCGTCATCGAAGAGCTGAAAGAGGGCGAGATCCGCACCGGACGCGTGACCAGCCTGGCCGATTTTGGCGCCTTCGTCAACATCAACGGCGCAGACGGCCTGGTGCACCTCTCCGAGATTTCCTGGGAGCGCGTCCAGCATCCCAGCGAGGTACTCGAAGTAGGCCAGGAAGTGACCGTCAAGATCATCAACGTTGACCGCGAGAAGAAGCGCATTGGCCTTTCCCTGCGCGCCCTGGCTGAAGATCCCTGGACGAAGAAGGTCGAGAAGTTCCAGGTAGGCCAATTGGTCGAAGGCGTCATCACGCGCCTGACCAAGTTCGGCGCTTTCGCCCGCCTGGAAGGCGACGTGGAAGGCCTGATCCACATCTCCGAGATCGGCGAGACGCGCATCGAGCATCCCAAAGAACGCCTCCACGAAGGTGAAGTGGTCACCCTGCGCATCATCCGCATTGACCCCGAACAGCGCCGCATCGGCTTGAGCCTGCGGAAAGTTGATTCTGGCGCTTACAAAGAGCTTGACCTGGCGGGTTTCGACCTAGGAACGGATGAAGGTTTGCCCCTGGACGCAATCCCGGTGGAAGAGCCTCCCAAGAGAAAAAGAACCCCTAAGAAGAAAGCCTCTGAGAAAAAAGCTTCTGAAGAAGATTCCGGAGAAGAAGCCTGATCTCACGAGAGCGCACCTGATCAGGTGCGCTCTTTCATAATGAGATCATTGCTGCCATGCACCTGCTTGTTGACGCTCACGAAGACCTGGCATGGAACATCCTTGCCCTCGGACGGGATTACACCCGTTCGGCGGCAGAAACGCGCCAGCACGAGAAGGGTACCCCGAACGTCGAGCACAACGACAACACCATGCTCGGCTGGCCCGATTACCAGCGCGCCCGCACCGCAGTTGTCTTTGGCACGCTCGCTGCCGTCCCGCTCCGCCGCCGGTTGGGTGAGTGGGATATACTGGTATATGCCGATTTCGAGCAGGCTCATCGTCTCTACCGCGCTCAGCTCGACGCCTATCTCTCGCTGGCCGACCGCCATGCCGATAAATTCCAGCTGATCCAGACGGTCGCTGACCTTGACGAAGTCGTGGCTCCCTGGGCTGACGAGACGGAGACTCACCAAGTCGGCCTGGTCGTGCTGATGGAAGGGGCGGACGGGGTACGGACTCCGGCCGAACTAGAGGAGTGGTGGGGACTCGGCGTGCGCATCCTCGGCCCGGCCTGGGCTGGCACTCGCTACTGTGGCGGGACCCGGGAACCGGGCCCGTTGACCGAAGCCGGCCGCGCCCTCTTGAGCGGGATGGCCGAGATCGGCTTCACGCTGGATCTCAGTCACATGGATGAACTGGCGGCGCGGCAGTCCCTCGATAGCTATCCCGGCGCGATCATTGCCAGTCACGCCAACGCGGCTGTCATCATCCCGGAGTACGAAGGCAACCGCCACCTTCCCGATGCGATCATCAAAGGCATCCTCGAACGGGACGGCGTGATCGGTGTGGTGCCTTTCTGCAAGTTCCTGAACTATGGCTGGAAAAAAGGCGATGCCCGCGACGGCCTGACCCTGGAGACGCTCGTGGCGCACATTGACCACATCTGCCAGATGGCGGGTGACGCCAGTCACGTTGGCCTGGGCAGCGATTTCGACGGCGGCTTTGGGCTGGAAGCCGCCCCGGCAGAAGTGGACACGATTGCCGACCTGCAAAAACTCGACCCAATCCTGGCCTCCAGAGGTTACAGTGATCCTGACATCGCTGCCATCCTGGGGGGGAACTGGCTGCGCCATCTCAGAGAGACTTTGCCATCATGAAAAATTCTAAAAAGGAAAAATTGCTTTCCCCCGATACCACGCCTGAAGCGGCGGTACCTTCCCGTTTTCGGGTGCGCTTGGGGTTGAGCGTGACCCTGCTCGGTTTTATCGTTTTTCTGGTTGGGGCGCGGCCGGGGCTTTTCTTTCTGGATCGCAGCCCTGTGGTCGGTTTCGTCCAGATCGCCGTCTTCCTGGTCGGTTTGGCGTTGATCTGCGTGGGTGGGTACATCAGCCTGATGGTCTTTTGGCAGAACGGCCAGCGCACGATTGCGGCTGACATCGGCCAGCGTCTGGTCGCTACGGGTTACGTCATTGCGGTCTTCTCCGGCATGGCAGACGTGTTCGGTCTGGGCACGCGTCCGCCGCCCGATTATGTGCCGTACTTTGGCCCTTTGCAGGCCATCGGCGTCGAGATAGGCCAGGCGATCATCGTAGTGGGATTCTTGCTGCTGGTACCTTTTCTCAAGCGGGAAAAGACAGAAGAAAAGGTAGCGGCGAGATAATATCTCGCCGCTACCTTTGGCAGCCTCACCAGCCCAAATACCGGTCAATTGCGGCCGCGGCTTTACGCCCGGCCACCATCGCCGTCACGACCAGGTGAGGGCCGGTAACAATGTCGCCGCCGGTGAAAAGCCCTTTACGATTGGTCGCGCCGGTATGCTGGTCGGCCTTGAACAGGCCATCGGAGTGGGTCTCCATGCCGGGAGTGGTGGCTCTGATGATCGGGTCAGGTTTATAGCCGATGGCGAGGATGGCTGTATCCGCTTCGAGGATGAAGTCCGAGCCTTCCACAACCTTGAACTTGCGCCGGCCGCTCTCGTCCGGTTCACCCAGCTCGGTGCGGACGCACTCGATCTGCGCCAGTTTCCCATCCGCGCCGGCAATGAAGCGCACCGGCTGGGTCAGGAAGTGGTATTGGGCGCCTTCTTCCACGGCCATTTTACGGTCTTTGTAGCCCCCGGGCATTTCGGCCTCGCTGCGCCGGTATAGACAGGTCACTTCCTTTGCCCCGGAACGCAGCGCCGTGCGCAGGCAATCGGAGGAGGTGTCCCCGCCGCCGATCACCACCACCTTTTCCCCGACTTCCGGGCGGGTGCACATCTCGTGGGGCAGCAGGTCCATGTCCACGTTGGTGCGCACCAGGAAATCGGTCGCTTTATAGATGCCGGGCAAATTCTCGCCCGGCGCGTTCAATTTTGTATCTACAGTTGTGCCCACACCGAGGAAGATGGCATTGTAGCCGCCCGCGAAGAGCTTATCCACTGTGATCTTGGGGCCAATGTAGGTATTGCCCACGAAAGTCACGCCAGCCCGTAGCAGATCGTCCCAAATGTCGAAGACGACTTTCTTGGGCAGTTTGAAGTTCGGGATGCCGTAGATCAACAACCCGCCGGGGGCCGGCCATGCGTCGAAGAGTGTCACCCAGTGGCCGCAACGCACCAACTGTTTGGCGCAAGCCAAGCCGGCCGGCCCTGCGCCTATGATGGCCACCTTCTTGCCTGTGAACTTGCCCACCGGGATGTTCACGCCCTGTTTACGGCGTTCATAGTGGGTGGTGAAGGCCTCCAATGCGCCGGTTGGGACCGGCAGGCTGCCCTTCGTGCCGCGTACACAAGCCCCTTCACATAATCTCTCTTGCGGACAGATGCGGCCGCACACCTCCGGCAAGGAGCTGGTTTGGCGGTAGACGCTGGCCGCTTCCAGGAATTGGCCGTTTTCGATCAACCACACGGCGTAGGAAATGTCATTCCCGGCCGGGCAGGCTTTTTGACAGGGAGCCGGATCCGGGCAGTGGATGCATCGCGTGGCTTCGTACATCGCCCATTCATCGTCCAGGCGGATGATGGCTTCGTCGAAGTCCCTGATCCGTTCGTCGGCCGGGCGCAGCGGCAAGCCGCGCGACTCAATTTTCATGCGTGCTTTGCGATCCACGGATGAAAAATCGCGGGGGAGCAATCCGTTCATCATTTTTCTCCTCGTAAATGTATGGGTTTCGGTAAATGGCGGAAATGATCACTTGCCGGTTGACACCCAGGTATTTTACACCCTCACGGCCTCTAGCGGAAACTCGTGACCCTCGCCCTTCGCGCGGTCCATTCAATCGCGCTTGACTTGTGTGGGGGAAAGGTGTAGAATATGTATGAACCTGTTGGTACAGGTTGGTATATGTACCCCTGGTCACAATCCTGATGCAATAACTTATGGAACAACACGCCAAACCGCTTTATCAGGTCGTTTCGGAGTCGATTTTACGCCAGATCAAATCTGGCGAATTGAAGCCAAACGACCGCCTGCCCTCCGAGAGTGACCTGTGTGAGATCCATTCAGCGGGGCGGAACACAGTCCGCCGGGCGCTCAACAAGCTGGTTGATGAGGGCTGCCTGAAAACCATCCCAGGGTTGGGGACGTTCGTGGAAGACAGTCGACTGACCAAGACCGCCGAATACCTGATCGGGTTGACACAGGAAATGCGTCTGCACGAAAAGGAGGTCACCAGTCGGGTGCTGGAAGCTAAACTGATCAGTGCGAACCCTTTTCTGACCCGCCAGTTGCACGTCCAACTTGGCACGGAAGTTGTCTTCCTCTACCGTGTGCGCGAAATGGACGGCGATCCGGTGGCAATCGAGCGTGCTTACCTCCCTCACGCGCTTTGCCCCGGTATATTGAAATTCGATTTCTCGAAGCAGTCGCTCTACGAGACTCTTTCCACGGTTTATGACAGGCGGCCTTACCGCGCCGAGCAGGAGATTGATGCCAGTCTCGCCACGCCGGAGGTTGCCCGCCTGTTGTGCCTGACGCAGCCGGCCGTTGTCCTGGTCTTCCATCGGGAGACGCGCCTGGAAAGTGACGAGGTGATCGAATACGTGGAATCCGAACTGCGCGCTGACCGCTTCCGCTTCTATACCAACCTGCGGCTGCAATCCGCGCCGGAGGACTTCACCTTTCGCCGATTGCCGGTGGATCTTTTGCAGAGATAAATTCAGATGAGCACGGTATCCGACGCTGAGCTGAAGGCCATGGTCGAGAAAGTCGTGCAGCGTACCTTGCATGGCCGGGAAGCAGGTCCTGAAAATCCACCGCAAGTGGTCACGCAGGAACTGTCGCAGGCTGGTAAGCCAAGGATCGTTGCGCTAGGTGCGGATCACGGCGGCTATGACCTGAAAGGAAAGCTTGCCTCGCATCTGGCCGAGGCTGGATATCAGGTCATTGACTGCGGCACGAACAGCACCGAATCGGTTGACTATCCTGATTTCGCTTTTGCTGTTGCAGAGAAAGTGAGCCTGGGTTACGCCTGGCGAGGCATCATCATCGATGGCGCGGGGATCGGAAGTTGCATCACCGCCAACAAAATACCTGGCGTGCGGGCAGCCATGTGCTACGACCATGCAGTCGCAGTCAACAGCCGCGAACACAATGATGCCAACGTGCTCACCCTCGGCGCCGGCTTGATCGGCGAAAATTTGGCCCGTCAAATCGTGGACACATGGCTTTTGACCGAATTCGGCGGTGGGCGTCACGCCCGGCGCGTCGACAAGATCATGGCTATCGAGAAGAAATATTTACGATCTGGATAAGAATATGCCAATCGACCCGAAAGATGTAGAAAGAATTGTGGAAGTTGTCACCCGCGAGGTGCTGCTGGCCCTTGCGGAACAGGAACAACTAACAAAATTGCC
>JALHUM010000214.1 GCA_022865905.1 Anaerolineales bacterium
ATCGCCAGGTGGATGATCTCGCGCGCCCCCTCGGCGGCGTGCTCCTCCTCGAAGTTAATGTGCGTCGCGCCGGGCATCTTGGCGATGCCCATCGTGGTGATGACTTTGGTGTGGAAACTCTCGGCTACTTTGGTCAGGCTTGGCATCACGCATTGGTAGTCCACGACCATGGCATCCAGGGCGCCCGTTAAAATGGCGAGTTCCTGCGAGACGGAGGAGGTCGCCATCGGGATCCCATGCCGCATCATCACTTCATTGCCTGTGCAGCAGATGCCAACAATGTTGATCCCTTCTTTCGCGCCGGCCTTTTTGGCCTCGGCTTCCATCTGCGGCGCGAAAGCCACAACCATATCCGAGAGCACCGGGTTGTGTCCATGCACGGCGATGTTGACCGCGTTCTTCTTCAACGTACCCAGATTGGCCGTTGCGACGGTCGGTTGCGGCACGCCGAAGAGGATGTCCGAGAGGTCGGTGGCGAGCGCCATGCCGTCGTAGTCGGCAATGGCGCACTTGATACCGCCGAGCAGCAGGTTGACCGGGTCGGCGTCCACGCCATTCGTCGTGCGGTGCATGATCTCCGAAATGGCCGAGTCGATGCCGTAGGGCAGGAGGCCCATCTCACCGAATTTCTTCAGGCGTCCGGCAGTGAGCGTTTTCATGGCCCACTCGACCGGCGCGTTTCGTTCAGCAAATTCATCGAAGGCCAGATCGGCCAGTTCAGAGGCGATCTGGGTGTCGGACTTGCCATCCAGTTGGATGCCTTGCCGTTGGGCGACGGCACGTAGTTTGTTTGAATCCTTGACTCCATAGTCCGGCGCTTTGCCTTCAGCGACCTTTTTTAGGGTGTGGGCGAGGTGTTTGGCATGGCCGGAATGGGCCGCGGTGCCGCCAGCGATTGCCCGGTCGAGGCCGCGCGCTACGAACGTATCCGCGCTCGCGCCGCACACGCCGACCTTCGGCCCGTTGCCAAAGGGATCGATGCGACAGGGTCCTTGCAGACAGTGGCGGCAGCACAGGCCGGTCTCGCCGAAGCCGCACTGCGGCAACTGCGCCTCATACCGATCCCATACAAGTTCAGCGCCAAGTTTCTGTGCGACGCCGAGCATTTCGATGGAATCGGGGGAAATGGAACGATCTTCGAACATAGGAGCTCCTTTCTGAGATTCAGGTAATTTTGATGAATTTTAGAAACAAGACACCCCCAGATTACGCTGGGGGTATTTAATGGCAATGGGTGATAACGATTTACCGCAATCGGTTTTCACGATTTTATTGTAGCACGTTTTGAGCATAATGCAATTTTGTGATTTACGGAACAATCGCGGTTTGATGACCTACCTCCCCTGAGTGGATAGATAGACAAAAACGCGCCACGCTTCCCGAAAGGGCGCCGCGCTTATGAAAAACTGGCCGGCGGACTCAATCCATCGGGAGACCTGCGGTCGTGTTTTTAGGCGGGGTTGGGAGACCGCCGCCAAGCGAGGTCACTTCCCCACGCGATAAGAATCCCGGTGTTCTTCAAATCTTTCTACAAGTTGGCGGATATTGCCAGGTGCACTCATTCGCCCTCATAATCTACTTTGGATCTCACACCCAATTATAGTACACTCCCACCTCCCTAAAAACCTCAATCTACAACAGCGTTCCCTTTGGGGATCCTCAATCTAGAATCACTCTTCGTGCACCTTTGTGTACTTCGTGGTAAACGCTCTCCCTCTCCTTTCCTGCCATAATCCCTCTGCTCCTGCGCGCACTGCGGCCTTCGCGTAGCACCCCTGCCTGCCCCCGTTCTATGGGGGTGGGGCCAGCCGCTGTGCGCCACATCGGCGACATCGCGAAGCATCCCCGTGGGATGAGTCGCCGATGCTTCTTTTCACTGAACACGGTTCCGGCGGTTGCCCACTGCCGGCCTGCCCCCACAGGGGGGTTGCTGGTGGTACGGAGCATTTTCTAGCCGAGGCGGCCACAAGCCGCTATCGGCTGCTTCGGCGCCGCGAGGCGCCGAAGTAAACTCCTGTTCTTCGTGACGCCCACCCCCGTATTTTGAGGGTCGTGGTAAATCTTTCTTTCCCTTGGCGATTACTCACAAGTTGTAATATTGCGCAATGTGCCAGACATTTTACAGCTTTGATCTTTTTCTTGCCCCCATATATACCCTTGTCAAGAGTTTACCTTGCCTATACGCATGGGTAAAAAAGATGTAGGTAATCACCAGGCATTTCACCCTTGCAAGAATAGAACATTTGTGCTATAAATGGAAACGCGGCTCAGTTGAGCCAGATCATTTCGGGTCATCTTGACCCTATCTTACCAAACCTCGCGAAATTCGCGTAGGGTGTGAGTAGAGATACAATGGTAAAGAAGCCAAATGAAGTCTGCCAGGCAGCCCAACCGGGTATGGGCATGACTCTCTTATATAACCAATCGCTCACCCCTCCCGTTCATCCCGCCTCCATGGCTATTTGTTCCTCCTTTGTTCCTCGATAATATTTTACTCAAAAATCCTATGAACCTCACCGACGAACAATGGCGCTTGATTGAGCCGATTCTTCCACAGGCGCGGGGCTTGCAGTCGCTCTGCCGGACAGGTTGCAGGCTGCCAGGGTGATCGTCGCCACGGCATGATGATGGAAAGGCACGTTTCATATCCACTCCCATTCTCTTACTTTTTACGGATGATCCAGGCCATCCCGACCATCGCCAGCGGCAGGATGGCTCCGCCCAGGCAGGGCAGGTTGCTTTTAGGTGGATTTCCGCTTCCCTCATAGGTGGGACTTTTTTGAAGCGTAATATTGTCTATCCAGATCGTGCCGGCGTATGGGTTATCCTGGCCCCCGTCAAACCCGAAGGCCATACCGACGACCTGTTCGGGATGTTCAAAAGGCGAACCGCCATTCGCTTCCCAGTCTGCCCGCAGGAGTTCGTCCCACGAGGATGTGAACGGGATATACCCTCCGGGGTATTCCACGGGCGTTTTCCTGTACTGGATGTAAGTCTCCTCGGCGTCTGGCGTTCCGCCGTATACGATCACATTGTAAGGCAGGCCCGATTGTTCAGAGTGCACATCGAAAGCCAGCCATTCACCGGCGCTCCAGTCCTGGGGGGTGTCGAACGATAGGGCGCAGGTCCCCCAACTGCCGGGAGCGATGGAGAAATCCATCCGCAGCGAGACGGATCCCTGGCTGCCTGTCCCTTGCTCGGCCGCGCAGGTGATGCTCGTGCTGGTGGACGCGTCCCAGTTTACCTGCCAATCAGAGGCGCCTGCCTCGAAATCGTCAATCGTTAGCACGGTCTCCGGCGGCAGCGGGACCCCGGCCCCGCCAGGCTCCGGCGCGGAAGGAGCGCTGGTCGGGGGCGCGGACAGGGTCGCGGCAGGCAGGTTCGAGGCTTGCGCTGAGCCTGGTTGAAGCGTCCCGGAGGAGACCCAGCGGTTGTAGAAAATGTTCAGCAACGGGATGAATTCTTCTGTGGCCTTTTGGCTGCCTTTGGCCGATGGATGGCTGTCTTCGGTAGGGTAATGGGAGGTGTTCGTTCCTGGTTTATAGATGTGTTCGATCTGCCCGTTGACGAAACGATGATGGTTATCAGGGCCGGTCAGCACGTTGTAAAAATCGAAGACGGCCACGTTGTTGTAAGGATAGTCGTTCTCCCGCAACCAGTCATTGACCAGCCAATCGTTGAAGGCGCGCGCATTGGTTGCGTTCTCGGTAGAAGTATCTGCCTTTCGCAACGGCGGGGCGGTGATGACGACAAAGAGCTTATCCTGGCGGCTGGCGAAGTATTGCAGGATCTGGTTGTAGACATACTTCGCGCCACTGACGGTCATATCTTCGTACGTGCCGGGGGGATCGTCCGGATTCCCGCCCAGGTCCGAGTTCGGGAAGCACGACTTGAACACGACGATCTGGTTCTCGCCTCCGGGGTCATTAGGCAGGCGCGTGTATTCGGAGTTCTGCCCGCTCTCGTTAAAAAGCGCATCCATGTAGGTGGGCGTGTTGGCGCTGGTGAACCATTCGGTCCAGTTCGGGATATCGGTGCGGTCGCCGATGGAATCCGGTCCCCAGGAGTAGTTCGTGTCGCTGACGAAATAGTTGTTGTCGGCCAGCGCCTGGCCCAGCCCGCCGTAGTCGTCGCGCAGCCAGTTCTCCCCGGTGGAATGGTGGATGAAGATGAGTTTGACCACTTGGTCGGGCGGGTTGGGGTCATCCGCCTGGCGCGGCGCAGCCGCGGTCAACAAAAGGGTAGCCGTCAGGAACAGGATCAGCATACCCCAGAATATTCTGTGGTTGTTTTTCATGGGAGTCTCCTTTTCTATCAGTATTCGAGATTGTTATTTGTCCCTCGGCGAAAATGCCACGATGGGCACAGATCGAGTCAAAATACGTAAGTCCTCTTCTGTTCCATCAAAGGGAACGCCTATTATGCGGGTCAGCATATGCAGGATGATGGGGTGGCGGCGGCCATATTCTAACACCTCGCGCTCAGCCTTTTCAAGAGGCAATTGGTGCGCTTCGACTTTCAGGCTCCTGAAACCGATTTGGATTTCAGCCTGCGGCGTCTTTTGTAGGTTGAGATACCAGCCAGATTTCTTGCCAAAGCCTGCGGCAGCAAAGTAAGTGTCGGTGGCCTTGTCGTGACGCATGGCTTCCAGCGTCACGTAGCGCGGCTGGCCGCTCTTGCGCCCGGTGTGCGTCAGCAGCAAGAAATGACTGCCCAGCAGCCAGCCGAGACGGACGCGGTAGAGGCCGATGGGCAAACGCCATAGGATGCGGTTCAAGCCGCGCGGAGGGTGGATGGGATACGCAGGCATATTCACATAGGCAACTTTCCCAGCAATCCCCACACCCAGCGGTGGGGTTTGTGGAAGAAATACTTGCCGGCAAACATCATGATGCACTCGCCATGCACTTCGGCGATGCCGCTCTCCTGGCAGAAGCGGATGGCCGCCTCGGACTCCGCGCCCCGCTGCATCCAGATGCGCGTGACCCCAGCCGCAGCCGCCTCGCGCACCACCTTCTCGGTCTGCGCGGGCGGAACGATGACCAGCACGCCGCCCACTTTTTCGGGCAGCGACTTGAAGTCCGCGTAGGCGCGGTCACCTTCCAGGGTTTCAGCGGAGGGGTGGATAGGATAGAGTTGGTAACCCTTGGCCTTGAGTTCGCGGTAGGCCATGTTGCCGAACTTCTGCCCGCCGCGCGAGACGCCGACGATGGCAAGCGCCTTTTGGGAAATGAAGTCTTCAACCACTGCTTTGGATATCATATGCTTTCTCCTGATTATGGGATTTGACTAATCCAGCCTTGCGGCAATTCTATCAAGTACATCTCCACTTCGCCGGTGCCGGAGCGACTCCAGTTGCTGGTGAAGAGTATACGAGTGAAATCCGCGTTGACCGAGGCCTGCGGCTCGGCCCAGTAATCGTGTTCCATGGACTCGTCCACCAGCGAGTGGGTGTGTGCCAGGCGGACGACGCGTCCGCCTGGCTTCAGTTCGATGGCGAAGACAGAATCATCCATCCAGGTGTGGGAGGCGGAGTCGCCGTCGTGGGTGGAGATGAGCACCCAGCCGGGATGGTTGAACGCGCGTCCCGATATGTGCAGCCCGATGGCGGTGTGGCTGAAATCTATCGGCCAGAGCGGTGTGCCCATGCCGGATTCTAGATCGAGAATGGCAATGTGGTCGGTGTCAATATCCTGGTAAACCAACACTTCGCGGCCTTGCGCGTCGAGGGCAGTATCTGAATGACCGATGAGGCGCAGCAAACCGCGCCCTTTTTGCAGATTGCGGTCGTAGACCATCAGGCCACAGGGATTGGCGTCCGTGCCCAATGTGCCGGGTTCGCAGTACTTGTCCATGTAAGCCATGAAGTAATTGCCGAGCGGGGAGATGGTTACGCTGTCGGTTGAACGTTCGTCGTCGGGCCACGTCCGCAGGTCACGGGTCGCCAGCACTGTGTCGGTCTGCAGATCGTAGACGAGGTAGGCGCTGACCAGCCAGTTTTCATCCTGGGCCATCAGCCCCCAATAGCGTCCATCGAAGGAGGGGCTGCCCTCGTAGCGCGTCCAAACCATCACGTTTTTCCCTGGCAGATCGTTGGCGAACTCGTGAACGGTGGTCATCTCGCCGGTCTGCATGTTATATGACATCAGCCGCGTTTCAGAAGAAAAATAGATGATGTTCGGATCGGTGGCGCTCCAACGCGGGTCAATGTCAATTGGCAGTTGGCCGAGCGGCTGAAGGCTGCCGGCGGAGTAGACGTACCAGGTGGCTTCGATGCCCCGCACCAGGATCAGGCTACCATCCGCGTTGAAAGATTGGACACGCGAGTACTCGTTCTTCAGCCCAGCGGATGTGTCATCCAGCGAAAGGTCGGCGTGACGGTCGGTGACGCGCACCATACAAGCCCCGTAAACGGGATCGCGGAACGGGATGCGGGCGGGTGGCTCGTCCATCTGCGGCGCTTGCCAGACCTCGAAGTCGGTCACGAACTCAGGCTGAGGATCCGTGCAGAGCGGGGCGGACAGAGCGGGCGGGAGGACGGTCAGGACGAGTCCGGGTTCAGGCGGGGCAGTCTCCGGCTCAGTGGCCGGGGCGGGGGAACAAGCAAAGAGCGCCAGCAATGCCAAAAACGAGAAGAGGGATTGGAATCGCTTTTTCATTCCTGCATCTTTCTACGGATTGAAATTCGACGGGCGTACGGTGTTGCGCACCCAGGCGGCGACATATGCGTCCAGCAGGGCGTTCGACACCTCGGTCAGGTTCGCTGGGTCCGGACCGAAGAGGATGTTGAAGGAATTATCGCCTTCGCCCAGCGGCGGCCAGGAGGCGTGCCACTGCCAGACGGCGTAGTTCCAGCCGTATTGCTCGAAAAGCGTCATCTCATCGCGGATGTAGTCCGCGCCGCCCGGCTCCCAGCGTTCCAGCCCGTACTCGTTCGCGGCCAGGACGGCGTGGTGGGTGGATTGGAAACCGGCGGCAATGGACATTAGGTTCTCCAGCCAGGCGCGGTCGAAGGTTTCCGGGCTGTCGTCGTAATCGGTATCGAAATAGCCGGGATAGGTGCGCGTCAACTCCGGCGGCTCCTGGTGGGTGTACTCGTGCGGCGAATACTGGTGGACGGTGTAGACCACGTGTGGGTCGTCCAATGGCTGAAGATACGGCAACCACTCCACGCCGCTGTAACTGTTCCCGCTGACCAGGATGGGCGTGTCGGCGTCCACCTCGCGGATGGCAGACACGAGGTCCGGGTACCAGGCGTTCCAGTCGTAGCCGGTCCCGGCATAATGGGCGTAGAACGTCTCCGGGTCCCAGATGTCGAGGCTGGCGTTGGAATTCGGTTCGCACATCAGGTCATAGCCGATGACGATGGGATTGTCGCGGTAACGTTCAACGGCGTAGTGCCACATCTCCGCCCAAGCCGCGCGGGCTTCAACGTCCTGCCAGACGGTCTCGATAATGTACCCGTACGGCAGCCAGTCGCCCCCTCCGATGATGGCGAACTCGCTGCGCCCTGGCCCGGTGCGGAAGGTGATGACCGCAAACATGTCCGCCTGTGTGGCCATTTCCAACAGGCGGTCGAGGTTAGCGACAGCCTCCTCGTCCACCACGTAGGGCGGCCTGACGGTGAACAGTCCCGGCCCGGAGATGTTGACGTAATTCGCGCCAAGGTCAGCGAGGTTGTTGAAATCCGCCTGCGTGTAAGGCGGCCCAAACGGTCCCGGACCGATAAACTCAGTCCCGTCGAATTCGGGGAAGACGCGCCGCTGGTAGATGTTCGCGCCGCGCAGCTGCGTGCCGCTCGTCCACAACGACCACTTATCATTGAATGCAGGCGGCAGTGTCGTAAGAGCAGGCCCAGCGGGCGGCGCGCTCTCTTCTTTAAGCGCGGCGGTCTCCATCACGCCTGGAAGCGCGCAGGCCGTCAGCAGGGAAACGACGAACAAGATGGCAACCAGTTTTAAAGAATTAGACATGGTCCGTTCCTTTGGCTATGAGTCCATTATAGGAACTTTGAGACAAAAATCAAGTGGCATTTTTCGGGAAACAAAACCTCCCCGCAGATGCGCGGGGAATGGGATATGGCGTACGCTGGAGCCTTCCTACTACCTTGCCCTGGCTTTGGCGCGCCAATCCTTGATCGCAAACGGCAGGTACAGGATCAGGCACATGACCAGACCGATGGCCTCCATCCACAGGATATACCACGGCCAGGCGGGCAGCAGGTCGAGCAGGGAGGCGGTCGGCGGCTTGTGGGCCACGAACAGGTAATTGCTGCCGATGAGTAAGTTGATGCCGAAGACGACCGCCATGTAAACGTTGATCCATAAAGCCACCCTCAGCAGGGACTTCCACGTTGGGCGGAAGCCTTCGACGACCGTCATGTAGATGGCTGCGCTGATGATCAGGCCGTGCGAGATGTAGGTCTGGAAGAAGCGGAAATGGGGGAAGCTGTAGAGGCCCAGGTCGGGCGTCAGCAAGGCTTGCAGCGCGCCGCCGATGCCCAGGAAGTAGCAGAACTCATAAATGGAATAATTCTTTGTAACCAGCATCAGCGCGCCGGTCTACACCAGCATCGAGCACAGGTGCAGCGGCAGCATGGTCTGGATCGTCCACTGGCCGGTGAAGGCGTTCCACAAGTGCCAGCTCAGTTCATTCGCCCATAACACGCCCGCCATCACGTAAGCGACGTTACGCCTGGCCTTCTCTGGCGCGTTCTTGTAGCGCCAGATGAGGAAAACGTTCAACAGTACAACGACCAGCAAGGCCACAATGTGGGCCGCGCCGAAAAAGATGAACGGCGCGCCGCTCCAGTCTTTGGCAAAGAACTGGGTCATGGCATTATCCTCTCTTTCGCCGCCTTCACCAACCCCACGAACAGCGGATGCGGCCGCATCGGGCGAGAGAGAAACTCCGGATGGAACTGGCTGCCGAGCATGTAGGGATGATCTTCGATCTCGGCGATTTCCACCAATTTGCCGTCGGGCGAGATGCCGGAGAAGACCATGCCAGCCTTTTGTAATTGTTCCCTGTAGGCATTGTTCAACTCGAAGCGATGGCGGTGGCGCTCCTCGACCTGGGGTTCAGCGTAGGCTTCGGCGGTTTTCGTCCCGGGTTGCAGCACACAGGGATAAAGTCCCAGGCGCATCGTCCCGCCCATGTCGGTAATGCCGCGCTGCTCAAGCATCAGGTCAATGACCGGATACGGGGTGGCGCGGTCGAACTCAGTCGAGTTGGCGTTCTCCCAACCCATAACATCACGAGCAAATTCAACCACCATCAACTGCATACCCAGACACAGGCCGAGATAAGGGACCTTGTTCTCGCGGGCATATTTTGCCGCTTGGATCTTGCCCTCGATGCCACGTGAACCGAATCCGCCCGGAACGATGAGACCGGCCGCCTCCTTGACGACCTCCCATCCCTTGCCTTTTTCCAGGTCCACCGAGTGCACCCATTGGAGGTCTGTTTCGACGCCCAGGGACAGCGCAGCGTGTTTGAGCGCTTCGCGCACCGACATGTAGGCATCTTGCAATTCCACGTACTTGCCCACCAGCGCGATCTTGAGTTTCGGCTTCTCGCGGCGGACTTCTGCCACCAGTTTTTCCCAGGCTTTCCATTCCGGTTTGCGCGCCGATTTCAGCCCCAGCCGTTCGATGAGATAATCGCCGACGCCTGCCTTTTCCAGCAACAGCGGCACTTCGTACAATACCGGCGTTGTGACCATGGGGACGACGGCTCGTTTCTCCACGTCGCAGAAAAGGGCGATCTTATCGGTCAGGCTTTCGTCCATGGGGTAGTCGGAGCGAGCGATGATCATGTTTGGCGAAATGCCAATGGAGCGTAGGGCGGCCACCGAGTGCTGGGTCGGCTTGGTCTTGAGTTCGCCAGTCGCGCCGATGTAGGGGATCCACGTGACGTGGATGAAAAAAACATTCTCCCGCCCAACCTCGTTGCGCAACTGGCGCAGGGCTTCGAGGAAAGGCTGCGACTCGATGTCGCCGACCGTCCCACCGACTTCGACCAGCACGATTTCAGCTTTCATCGCCCTGGCGACCAGTCCG
>JALHUM010000215.1 GCA_022865905.1 Anaerolineales bacterium
ATGTTTCAGGAACTACTCAGCCAGGGTGTCATTCTGCCTGCCTGTACTTGCGCAGGTTGCAAGTGCACCGTGCGCAGGCACGTGTGAGCCGCCGATGCTCTTCCGGCGGCGAAGAATCTCCTCATACAGGCTGGGAGGCCCTTCGGTCGCACCCTTGCCCAGCCCGCAAGGGCAGGGAAGACCGCTCCCTCAGGGTGATATGCCTGAGTAGTTACTTTTCCAGTATATATATAATAGGAGTAAAAATCAAGCAGCAAATGCTGCTGCGCCAAGGCTTTCTTAAAGTCTCGGCTTCCTGTTCTGTGGCGTTGCGAGCCTTCGGGAAGCAATCTCCTCGCCACATTCAGTAAAGAGAAATCCCCCCATCGAGAGGTGCGGGGGATTTCTCTTTTACTATCTTCGTTTTGTGTCAGGGAGAGGTTGGCGTAGCGCCCATAGGTGCCTGCGGGGGATTCTCGAAGTGGCTCAACATCTTTTCCGCAATTTCCAAAGCGTAATCTGCCGTGGCGATATTCGCGGGTGCGTAGGTGTTCACGACGCCGAGCAGGTTGTGATAGATAAATTCAACCCGGTAGTCATGCCACAAGTCGTTACTTGGGCTAGTGAACTCGACCCATGTGACCGTCTGATCATCTCCGATTTGACGATCGGTTTCATAGACTTGCCGCTCTTGCGCATACGGCCAGTGCAGCGCCTGCTTTGCGCCTGTATTGGATTCGAACGTAACCACCTGGCACAGGATGAAGCCGGGCAACTCCGTAGAGGGTTCCGCCATCATGAACCGGCTTTCCCAGCCGTCGAGCCGGCCGGTGGTTTGGATGTACTGGGTGGTCCCATCCGGGTCGGTGCTATCGGTGATCAATCCCTGGTTGGATCGCGCTCCGGATAGCTCCTCAATAGGAACATAGCTCCCCGGCAGGTCTTCTTCCCGGCAGATGAGATTCTCTGTTGATCCTGTGTAGACCTGCTTGGCAAATGGGTTGGCAAAGGTACAGCCAGCCAGTATTACGCAGAGCAGCAGATAGTGCACCAACTTGGTCATTAGATTCTCCTGATATTCATTTGGTATCGTTATGCAGATTTCTCGGGTTTAACTCAATCATTCGGGGGAAGGTGGGAGTTCGTCCCCATCTCCCCATTTTTCGAGAATTTTATTTCTCGCATTTTGCCAGGGTGTGGGGGACGGCGAGTCAGTAGCAGGAAGTAAGGTGGTTGTCATTGGAAAAGAGTCTGGCCACGCCTTGCGAGCGTTGCAGCACGGCCAGCTGTGTCGAAGGGAGGATTTCTATTCATGCAGGCTGATTATACGCGTCAGGGGGGTGTTTGCATAGTTTTGAGCCTTGAGGATGCAATTCACGGCGTTCTTTAAATCCGGACAACACAGGAAATTTTTGAGTTTTTAATGCTCTGTTGCAAGGATAATAAAACAACTTTTCTGTGTCTTTGCGAGCCGCCGGAGGCGGCGACACCTGCGGTGCAGGTGAGCAATCCCCTCGCGGGCAGGGAGATTGCTTCCCGAAGGCTCGCAACGATACATCCATCATGTTCGCAACAGAGCAAGTTTTTAAGATTATAGTTGGAACATTTGTGCTATAATAGAGTTACACGCCACGGGAAGGCCATCTCCTTGCATTATTATATTTATGTCTTGCGGTGCCAATCCTCAATCAACAATCCTCATTCACCAATGGCCTCTCCTCCCCCGCCATGTCACATCGTCCCCCCATTTCTGGTTTTGAAATGGGGGCACCACAGGGGGGCATTTGTTCCTCATTCTTATCAAAAAAAGTGACCTAAATTCCCCTCCCTTTCTTCTCCGGGATAAGTCCTTCCCCCCGCCCATGTCCAGTAGGCATCCACTTTCAGGTCGAGCCGTTGACGAAGTTGGTGCCGTTGACCGTCAGGTCAGCCTGGACGAGGCGGCTGTGCTGGCCTTGTGTAACACACCCGACCCGCAGCCTGATTCCACCTTGCGCGCTGTCCGGGCTGCGCTCTCCAAACTGGAGCGCACACAGCAGGCGTTTTCTCATATTGAAAACCGCTCCAGCGTCTGCAATTCTGCATCGGCGTGACGACTGGCGAGGCCAGGGTGGGAAACGTCGGCACGAGCGAGTTGTTCAATTATGGTAGCCTACCGGCTACCATTACACGGCCATCGGGGATACGGTCAACCTGGTCCAACGGCTGGAGGTCACGGCCCAGCCCGGCCAGATCCTGATTGACCAGGCCACCTACGAGATCGTTGCAGATAAGGTGATGGCTCACCCGCTCGAACCGGTGCAGGTCAAGGGGCGTAGCCAGCCAGTGGCGATCTACGACCTTTTGGATCTGAAGTGATTCAAACTTATTTTTCCGCGCTGTGCACCTGGCACACACTTGTCCTGGCGCTGCACGCCAGTGCAAGTGCCAGGAGGCACAGGTGGTGCGCCAGGACAGGGAGCAGAGGTTTGAGCGAGCCCCAATTCGGGCACAGAAATCACCAAAATATACTTGCCATTTCCTTTGTGCAGCGTAATTTCATCAAAACAGATCACCTTGACATGCGGGCACCCCCGCGCCGCAATCGTTTTTGCCCAATGCTCAAATATCGCCCGCACCGCTTCTTCACTCAAACCTTCGTCTTGCGCAACCTGGCTAACCGCTTCTCGCCGAGTTCGCTAAGTGTTGACTCCACACACAATTGATTTGTTCTGTGCTAACAAACTCTGAATGCGTAACACGGAGTTATTCAATGCCAAGCAGCTTGTTCAGTAAGCTACCACCGCCTTTGGCGGTGGTAGCTTATATAACTTTTCCCGGAAAAACGGGAGGGCCAACCTTATCTATGGAGTGGTCCTATTCCTCTTAGTTATGTAAACTTTTTATGCGGCGAGGCGGTTATCCGAGGGTTGTTATCACGGCTTTCTCCAGCCTGTGTCGAAGGCGCTGAAGTCGCTGTCACGTGAGCCCCTGTAGGCTTTCACCCAGTAATGATAGGTGACCCCGGGTTTCGCAGTGGTGTCATTGAAGCTGGTTCCCGTCGGGCTGCCCAAGAGGCTCTTCGTCCCTGTTTCGCTGGCCGCACGGTATACCTTGTAGGATGTTGCCCCACTGGATGCATCCCAGGTCACCTGTACCTTGTTCGCGTAGGTCCCGTCACTGGCCTGCACATTGATTGGCGCGGAGAGCTTCCGCCAGCCTGTGTTGTAGGCACTGAAGCCGCTGCATTTTGTGCCGCTGCAGGCTTTCACCCAGTAGGTATAGGTGACAGCGGGTGTTGCAGTGGCGTCATCGAAAGGTGTACCTGTCGGGCTGCCCAAGAGGTTCTTCGTCCCTGTTGCGCTGGTCGCGCGGTATACCTTGTAGTATGGCGCCCCGCTGGATGCGTTCCAGGTCACCAGCACCTTGTCCGTGTACGTCCCATCGCTCGCCTGCACGTTGGTCGGCGCGGAGAGCTTCTTCCGCCGGCCTGTGTCGTAGGCGCTGAAGTCGCTGCAGTTTGCGCCGCTGCAGGCTTTCACCCAGTAGTAATAGGTGACAGCGGGTGTCGCAGTGGTGTCATCGAAGCTGGTTCCCGTCGGGCTGCCCAAGAGACTCTTCGTCCCTGTTGCGCTGGTCGCACGGTATACCTCGTAGGATGTCGCCCCGCTGGATGCATTCCAGCTCACCAGCACCTTGTCCGTGTATGTCCCGTCGCTGGCTAAAACGCCAGTCGGCGCGGGAGGTGTGGGGGTACGGTCAATGCCCAGATTCCACACTCCTGCGCCTGTCCAGTTACCAACCCAGTCGAAGGCCCAGATGTAGAAGGCGGCACCTCGCTGTTCTGCCAGACCGCTGGTGTCAAAGGTCCAACTCCAGCCGTCTCTGCCGTCCTGGTCCGCGCCGAGCCAGACCCAGTCCGAATTCTCCCAGTCGGCCGAATGCCAAAGGAACTCGACGCGGTTAATTCCGCTTTCATTGTCGCTGGCGGTTACAGTGACGGTTTCCATGTTGGGGTTAAGCCAGGCATCATTTGCAGGTGATGTAATCGCGGCGGACGACGGGTTGACATCGTCAGTCAGCAGATGGATGGTGTAGAAGTAATCGGTGCCACCAACCGACGGGTGATTCCAGGCTCTCACCTTTACATAGTACGTACCATCATGGGGCAGGTTATAGCCTAGTTTTGAATCCTTTACCTCGTAGGTGATCTCATCGTCATGTTCAGCCAGGACACTCGTCCCGTCACTGTCCAGCAAAAAGATGTAAGAGTCCAGCAGCGATCCGTTGACTTCGGCGTCAATATCCACCACGATTTTATCGCCTGCTGCGCCTATGAACGAGTAGAAGTCAAAGTCGCCGCCGGGGCAGATGTCGGCGCTGAAGGTCTGGCCGTAGGCGATGACTGTGGTTTGAGAGGCGTTGTTGTTAGGTTCGTGGGTATCGGCGCAACTGGGCGGCGGCGTGGTGGAGATGCCAAAGTCATCAATGTACCAGCCGCGGTAGTCGTTGTAGACATCATCCAGCGTATCGAAGTGGAAGCGAACCTGGATGGTATGGCCAACATAGCCTGATAGAGTAATCGCCGGACTCTGGAGCCACACGAGCATCGGATCATCCGAGAGTTGCAGGACGTCGTTGAACGCTCCACCGTCAACCGAGATTTGCACCCAGCGTTGGTCCCAACCCTGGCCCTGTGTCTCGGTCTCATATCGGTACCAGAAGCGCAGATAATAGCCCACCGAGG
>JALHUM010000216.1 GCA_022865905.1 Anaerolineales bacterium
GTTTTATTTTTCCCGTAGGTCGGGATTCAATCCCGACAAGGTGGCGGAAAAAGCCGGTTTTACGGACCGTGGGGTTTGGGGTAGAATACTGCTATGACCTTCACCAAAATCTGCGTTCTCGGCCTCGGCTACATAGGCCTGCCCACCGCAAGTACCTTTGCCACCAACGGCCTGCAGGTCGTCGGCGTGGACGTGAACCCGCACGTGCTCGAAACCCTGCGCAACGGCGGCATCCACATCCACGAGCCGGGGCTGCGCACGGTGGTCGAAGCAGCGCTCAAATCCGGCAAGCTGACCGTCAGCGAAAAGCCAGAAGAAGCGGATGCCTTCATCATCGCCGTCCCGACGCCGTTCTATGGCGATAAAATCGGCGAATATAACGGCCAGAAATACAAACTGGCCGACATGCGCGCCGTGGCATCCGCCACTGAGGCCATCCTGCCGGTGCTGCGCAAGGGCAACCTGGTGGTGCTGGAATCCACCTCGCCGCCGCGCACCACCGTTGACCTGGTCGCGCCCATCCTGGAGAAATCCGGCCTGAAGGCGGGCGTGGATTTCTACCTGGCCTACTCACCGGAGCGCGTCCTGCCCGGACAGATCCTGCGCGAGCTGATCGAGAACGCGCGCGTCATCGGCGGGGTCACGCCCGCGTCGGCGCAGGCGGGCCGCGATCGGTATGCCATCTTTGTCAAGGGCGAGATCGTCCAAACCGACGCGACCACGGCCGAGATGGTCAAGCTGATGGAGAACACCTACCGCGACGTCAACATCGCCATCGCCAACGAGTTTTCCCGCCTGGCCGAGCGCTTCGGCGTGGACGTTTGGGAGGCGATCAAGATCGCCAGCCTGCACCCGCGCGTGAAAATACTCAGCCCCGGGCCGGGCGTGGGTGGTCACTGCATCAGCGTGGACCCGTGGTTCCTGGTCGAGGCCGCGCCGGATATCACGCCGCTCATCTACAACTCGCGCAAGGTCAATGATGCCCAGCCGCATTACGTGGTGGAATTGACCAGGCGCGCGCTCGGCTCTCTAAACGGCAAAAAGATCGCCGCCCTCGGCCTGGCCTTCAAACCCGACGTGGACGACTTGCGCGCAAGCCCGGCGACGGAGGTCATTCACCTGCTCCAGAAAGAAGGCGCGGCCGTCAAAGCCTTCGAGCCGTTCAAGCCGGATGCAGATTTGCCCGGCATCACCGCCGTCCCGACCCTCGAGGCGGCGTTGAAAGAGGCCGAGGTGGTACTCCTGCTGGTCAACCACACCACGCTGCGCGCCTTGACCCCTGAAAAACTAGCCTCCCTCACTTCCGCCCGTATCTTGATAGACACGGTCAATGGCTGGGCGGGCAAGAATTGGGAAGGGGCTGGTTTCGTAATTCGCCGTCTTGGTGTCAGAAAGTGATCAGTTATCAGTGACCAGTGACCAGTCGGAGGTTCGTCGTCCGTTGTCTATCGTCCGTGTTCTTTCGGTCTTTGGCACCCGTCCTGAGGCCGTCAAGATGGCCCCCGTTGTCCATGCCCTGGCGCAGACGCCGGGCGTGGAGGCGCTCGTCTGCGTCACGGCCCAACACCGCCAGATGCTCGACCAGGTGCTTGACCTGTTCGATATCAAGCCGGATATTGACCTCGATCTGATGCGCGAGAACCAGCCGCTTGCCGAACTCAGCGCGGCCATCTTCACCCATCTCGACCCGGTGCTGGAGAAATACAAACCCGATTGGGTGCTGGTGCAGGGCGATACGACCACGGTCGCCATCACCGCGCTGATGTCCTATTACCGCCGCATCCGCGTCGGGCACGTGGAGGCCGGACTGCGCACGCACGACAAGTGGCAGCCCTTCCCCGAAGAGATCAACCGCCGCGTGGCAGGCGTGACCGCCGACCTGCACTTTGCCCCGACCGAATGGTCACGGCAGAATCTGCTGCGTGAGGGCGTGCCGGATTCCGCGATTGTCGTGACGGGAAACCCGGTCATTGATGCGCTGCAAATGGTGGCGAGGCAGGCGGAACCGAAAGAGGTAACTCGGTTACTTCAAAAACTCAGCATAACATGTCATTGTAAGGAGCCGCGGAGCGGCGACGAAGCAATCCCCAAAGAGGATGCTATCCCCAAAGGGGACGCTGTCTCCGCGCGCGAGGGGATTGCTTCGTCGTTCCCTCCGGTCGCTCGTAATGACACAAGGAAGAAATTGATCTTGGTGACTGCGCATCGCCGTGAAAATTTCGGCGCGCCGTTGGAAAATATCTGCGCGGCGCTGAAAGAACTGGCGGCGCGCGGGGATGTGGAAATCGTCTATCCCGTCCATCTCAACCCGAACGTGCAGGAACCGGTCTATCGCCTGCTGGGTAACGTGCCGCACGTCACGCTCCTGCCGCCGCTGGATTACCTGCCGCTGGTGCATCTGATGAAACGCTCGACCATCGTGCTGACCGATTCGGGCGGAATCCAGGAGGAGGCGCCCGCTTTCGGTGTACCCGTGCTGGTGCTGCGCGAAGTCACCGAGCGGCCGGAGGGAGTCGAAGCAGGGGTGTTGAAGCTGGTCGGAACGGCGGACAGGCTCATCATCCAGGAAGCGAACCGCCTGCTCGACGATCCAGCGGCGTACGCGTCCATGGCGCGCGCCTCCAATCCATTCGGCGATGGTCACGCCGCAGTGCGTATCGTTCGGGCGCTGCTGGCTTACAGGTAGAATTTGCACCGCGCTTATCCAAAAACGTCCGCAATGTGACCTTTTCGAACCAGCCTCCCGGCAGCCTGGTCGAGCTGTACGTGGAAATGCGCTTGGGGGAATTGAAGGATAGTACGCTGACCTCTTTCCGCATCGGGCGTTAGCTATTTTGTCGCTTTATTCGGGTGGAACAGTTATAATTGTTCATAATCTTTTACTGGAGAAGGAGAATGCATGAATATCGCCAGTGTACTTCAGGGATTGGCCACATTTTCGTGGCTGTTGGTTGTCGGTGTAATTGCCCTGGCAGTCGTGCGCGCGACGCGCGCGAAGCCAATGAAGGGGGCGGTCTCGATCACCATTGGGATGATCGTTTTCTCGCTGGTGCTGACGACGGTCAGCGCGGGCTTGGTCTTCATCCAACCGGATGAGCGCGGTGTTGTTGTCTCCGCTGTCTCCCCGAAGGGATATCGTGACCAAACGCTTCAGCCGGGTCTGCGTTGGGTAATCCCATTTGCCGAAAACGTGCGCCTCTACAGCATTTCACGCCAGACGTATACGATGTCCGTTGCGCCAGCGGAGGGACAGATTCAAGGAGATGATTCGATTCGCGCCCGCACCAAGGATGGACAGGAGGTCAATGTAGATGCCTCTGTCATATATTCCATTGACCCCAACAAGATTATCCAGATGCACATCGAGTGGCAAGACCGCTATCAGGATGCTGTCGTCCGTCCGTTGGCGCGTGGTGTCATACGCGACTTGGCTTCCCAGTATGCCATCGAGGAAATCGTCAGTTCCAAGCGCGCCGAGATGGTACAAAAAATTACTGATGAAATGAGCACGAAACTTGGTGAGAACAATCTGATACTGATTGACTTCATCCTGCGCGATATCCACTTCACAGAACAATACGCTGCAGCGGTCGAAGCAAAGCAGATCGCCGAGCAGCAGGCTTTGCAGGCCCAGTTCGTCGTCGAGCAGAAGAAACAGGAAGCCGAACAGGCCCGCCAAACCGCTCAAGGCCAGGCTGATGCGGTCGTCATCCAGGCCAAGGGCGCGGCGGAAGCGCGCACTATCCAGGCCGGAGCTGAAGCCAAAGCATTAGAGCTGATCAATGCGGCTCTGGAGGGCCATCCCGATTTGCTCACCTACCAGTACATCACCAAGCTGGCGCCGAACGTCCAGGTGATGTTCCTACCCAGCAATGCGCCGTTCATCTTCCCGTTACCAGAGACGACGATCCCTCAGTGACCAGTTATCAGTGATCAGTCATAAGGGAACAAATATGCAACCAGCCAAACCATCCGGCCGCCAGATACGCCTTACCAGCCTCTCTAGCTGCGCGGGTTGAGCGTCGAAACTGAATGCGGAAACGCTGGCGCAGGTGCTGCGCCCGATCCAAAATGTATTCGACGCCCGCAACTATCCGGACCTCCTGGTCGGCCTCGGCGACCCGGACGACGCGGCGATCTGGCGCTTAGACGACGAACGCGCCCTGGTGGTGACCACGGATTTCTTTACCCCCGTGGTAGATACCCCCTACGAGTATGGCGCCATCGCAGCCGCCAACAGCCTTTCGGATGTGTATGCTATGGGAGGGCGGCCATTCCTGGCCTTGAACATCGCCGCCCTCCCACCTGACCTGCCGCCTGAACTCAGCAGCGAGATCCTGCGCGGCGGCGCGGAAAAATCCCTAGAGGCTGGGGTAGTGGTCGTAGGCGGGCACACGATCCAGGATAAAGAGCCGAAGTATGGGCTGGTCGCGCTGGGCTTTGTCCATCCGCAGAAGATGCTGACCAAAGCCGGCTTGCGTCCCGGCGACGCGCTGGTGTTGACCAAGCCGCTCGGCTTCGGCGTGACGACCACGGCTCTCAAACAGGAAAAGGCTTCCCCAGAAGACGTGGCTGAAGTCGTCAGTTGGATGGTAAAGTTGAACCGGTCGGCTGCGGAGCTGGCCGTGGAATTTGGCTTGCGCGGCGGAACGGACGTGACCGGCTTCAGCCTGCTCGGTCACGGCATGGAGATGGCAGACGCTTCTCATGTGGGGCTGCGTTTGTTTGCTGAGGATGTACCTCTCGTTTCCTGCGCTCGAAAATACGCCGGGATGTGGACCTTCCCCGGCGGCGCGTCGGATAACCGCCGGTACTTCGGGCCGCGCGTCAAGTTCGTCGAGGGGATCAGCGAAGAAACGCAGATGCTGCTCTTCGACCCGCAGACCAGCGGGGGATTGTTGCTAGGCGTCCCGCCTGAAAAACTGGCAGCCTTCGTGGAACGCGCCGCAGCGATCCAGCAACCGGTCTGGGTGGTTGGCAAGACGGTAGAAGGTGAAGGAATTGAGGTCGTCTGACAGGATAGTCGAAGCCATGCAAATCAACCTTGCTCTCGCTCAAATCAATACCGTGCTGGGGGACGTGGAAGCCAACCTCGAAAAACACCTGGAGTTCATCCAGGAAGCCAGGTCGCAGAAAGCCGATCTGATCGTTTTCCCCGAGCTTTCCCTGACCGGATACGTACTCCAGGACCTGGTGCCGGCCGTCGCACATCGTCCTTCGCCGGATGACCCGGTCTTTCATCGCCTGCTCGACGCCAGCCGCGACCTGGACCTGGTGGTCGGCTTCGTGGACGAGGACACCCGCCACCGCTTCTACATTGCTGCCGGGTACCTCTCGCGAGGCGAGATCGTCCACGTCCACCGCAAGGTTCACCTGCCCACATACACCATTTTCGACGAGAAACGCTTCCTGGCCGAAGGCGATTCCTTCCGCGCCTTCGATACGCGTTTTGGCCGCGCCGGCATCCTGATCTGCGAAGATTTCTGGCACGCCTCCTCACCCTACCTGCTCTGGCTGGATGGCGCAGATATTCTTTTACTGACTTCCGCTATACCCGGACGCGGCGTCACCGACGAGCATATCGGTTCATCCGAGTGGGTAGAAACCATCGCTAAAGCCTACGCTGGCCTGTTCACCGTCTTCGTCGCCCACGCCAACCGCGTCGGTTTCGAGGATGGACTGAACTTCTGGGGCGGCGCGACAGCCTACAACCCGGATGGTAGATTGATTACCAAAGGGCCCTATGATGAAGAGGCGTTGACTTACGCCGAACTAGACCTGGCGCAGATCCGCCGCACGCGGGCGCGCTTACCGCTGCTGCGTGATGAACGCGCCAGCCTGGTGCAGAAAGAACTGGAAAGGATTATACAGGGAGGGAAAAAATGATTTCCTACAAGATGGATAAACACAGCTATACCACTGTCCCCGCTGAGATTCGACAGGTATAATTCTCTATTGGAGAGGCAGATGATTACCCTTTCAGCCAGGCCCGCAGAAGTTCCACCCATCACCCGGCGCAAGCGCATCCCGCAAGAAGCGATTGATTACGTGGTTTGGCAGATTGCGGAAAAATTCCAGCCATCGAAGATCATCCTTTATGATTCCTATGCTTATGGCAACCCCAGGCCAGAAAGCGATGTAGACGGTCTAGTTATTATGGATTCTCCATTGAAAGAAAGTGAAATCTCATTCCAGTTACGAAAAAGCATCGAAAATCACTTTGGCATAGACTTTGTCGTTAAAACACCAAATGATCTCAAACGGCGCATTGACCTCGAGATGTTTTTTTGAGAGAAATTGTGCGGAAGGGTAAGGTGGTTTATGAACGAGCTGCTCGCTGAATGGATTGCAAAAGCCGAGGGGGTCTATGCGACTGCTCAACGAGAACTGCGCGCACGTAAACGAGTGAATTATGATTGACCTCTCTATCAACACCGACCTCGTCCGCAACATCCTGGTGCGCTTCGTCAAGACCGAGATCACCCGCGCCGGATTTTCGCGCGCCGTGGTCAACCTCTCCGGCGGACTCGACTCGGCTGTCTCCTTCGTCCTGGCTGCCGAAGCCCTCGGCCCTCAGAACGTGCTGGCGGTGCGCCTGCCCTACAAGACCTCCGGCCCCGATTCGCTCGAACACGCCCAAATGCTGATTGACCAATTGGGCAACCCCTCTGTCACCATCCCCATCACCGAGATGGTGGACCCGCTTATTGCCCACGAGCCGGAGATGACGCAAATCCGCAAGGGGAACATCATGGCGCGGGCGCGCATGATCGTGGCCTACGACCAGTCCGAGGCCTTCAAGGGACTGGTGGTCGGCACAAGCAACAAGACCGAGATCCTACTCGGCTACACCACGCTGTTCGGCGATTCAGCCTGCGCGATCAACCCCATTGGCGACCTGTACAAGACTCAGGTCCGGCAACTGGCACGGGCGCTCGACATCCCAGCGGTCATCATCGAAAAGGTTCCCACCGCTGACCTGTGGCAGGGCCAGACCGACGAGGGCGAGCTGGGCTTCACCTACGAAGAAGTGGACAAGCTCCTCTACCTACTCGTGGATCAACGCTACAGCCCGCAGGAATGCGTCGAGGTGGGCTTTGGCGAAAAGTTCGTCCGCAACGTGGTGGTGCGCGTCCGCCGCAACCAGTACAAGCGCATCATGCCGCCAGTCGCCAAGATCAGCAGCCGCACGGTCGGGTACGATTTCCTGTACTTGAGAGATTGGGGAACCTAAAACCAGTAATCAGTGTGCAGTTGACAGTAATCAATTCAGCATGATGAATACTGAATACAGCACACCGACACCTCATGCACATTCCTCCCGCACTCCGTCACAGGCGCTTCTTTTACCTCTGGCTCGGGCTGATGATCTCCATCGCCGGGTCGCAGATGCAGGTGTGGGCGCTGTTCTGGCACATCCGCACGCTGACTGACCAACCCATTGCCCTGGGCGGCATCGGCCTGGCGCGCATCGCGCCCGTCATCGTCTTCTCGTTGATTGGCGGCGCAGTGGCGGACGTGTTCAACCGCCGCCGCATCCTGTTCCTGACGCAATCCGCGGCTGCGCTGGTCGCCCTGACACTTGGTCTGCTGACCCGCTTCGAGCACATCAACCTCTGGCTCATCTACCTGCTGACGGCCATCCAGGCCGTGGCCCTGTCCTTCGACCTGCCAGCCCGCCAGGCGCTCGTACCGAACCTGGTGCCAGCGCGCGACCTGCCCAATGCCTTCAGCCTGACCTCCATCGCCTTCCAGACCGGCGCCGTCCTCGGCCCGGCCTTGAGCGGGCTGGTGATCGCCTATACCGGCCAGGCGTCGGTATACCTGATCAACGCTGCCTCGTTCCTGGCCCCTATCTTCGCCCTGATCCTGTTAGGCGATGTTCCGCAAAAGGTGGATCGTTCCCGCACGAACGGCGTCAGCCTGGAGGCGATCAGGGAGGGGGTCCACTTTATCGTCAACCGTCCGATCATCCTCTCTTCCATGATCCTGGACTTCGTAGCCACCTTCTTTGCCTCGGCCAACACGCTGATGCCATTCGTCGCCCGTGACGTGCTGCACGTTGGCGTGACAGCCTACGGATGGCTCTCCGCGGCGCAGTCAGTCGGGGCGATGCTCGCCGCGCTGGTGATTTCGCAGCTAAAAGACCTGCGCCGCCAGGGACGGTTGTTCTTGGGAGCTGTCTTGTTCTTTGGCCTGGCGACGGTCGCGTTCGGCCTTTCGACCATCTTCGCCGTGGCCTGGATCGCGCTGGCCCTGACCGGCGCGGCTGATTCGGTCAGCACGATCATTCGCAATACCATCCGCCAATTGCAGACGCCCGACCAGATGCGCGGGCGCATGACCAGCGTCAACCAGATCTTCTTCCAGGGCGGGCCGCAGTTGGGCGAGATCGAAGCCGGAGCCGTGGCACAGCTTTTCGGCGCGCCGGTTGCCATCATCAGCGGCGGGATCGGCTGCATCCTCGCCGTGCTGCTGATCGCCCGCAAGTGGCCGCAGTTAAGCGCCTACAACGGCGATGAACCCATTTTAGCCGGAGCAACCGCAGATTGAGATGAAGTGATTTGACTTTTTGAATTTTCTCATTATGGTTGTCATTCTGAGCCCCGAAGGGATGAAGAATCCCCGCCCTGCGGGCGGGAGACCCTTCGCTTGCCCCTTCGCTGCGCTCAGTGCTTCGGCTCAGGGTGACATTCCAGATGGAAAACATTGAATCAATTCGATGATAAATAAAACCTTTAAGGAAACTTACATCTCTGTAGATGTCGAAACCAGCGGCCCGTACCCAGGGGAATATTCCATGCTGGCCATAGGCGCGTGCGTGGTTGAGGATCCAGACAAGACATTTTACGTCGAGCTGAAACCGGTCAACGATCATGAGACCGAAGAAGCAATGGCCATCCACAAGCTCTCGCTGGCCGAGCTGGCGGAACGCGGGCTGGAGCCAGCCGAGGCCATGAACCGTTTCGAGGAATGGTTGACCTCACAGACGCCAGCCGGCCAGCGGCCAATTTTCGTCGGCTTCAACGCGGCCTTCGACTGGATGTTCGTCAATGACTACTTCCACCGTTTCCTGGGATATAATCCTTTTGGACACGCTGCGCTGGATATCAAATCCTTCTACATGGGGTCGGCCGGCGTGGTCTGGGCTGAGACGACCATGCGATACGTCAGCCCACGCTATTCGACCCATCAGCACCTTACCCACCAGGCTCTGCGCGACGCCCTCGACCAGGCTGACATCTTCTATAAAATGCTGACCGAGGCCCGGAAAAAATAAATTTTCAAAATAAGTGGGGTGTGGGGGTTCGGAGACAGGCGAAACCCGTCTGCGAACCCCCACCTTCCCCCGAATTATTGATGATTCCGGAAAAAGAACGAGAATTAGAGAGGAGATGTGTGTTGAGCACAAAATCTGACTTTTCCCCTGACGCCGCCTTGCAGCGCATCATCGAATCAGCGCGCCGGCTGGGGGTCGAGCTAAAGGAAGCCGACGCGCTGCAATGGATGACCGCCATGGCCGCCTCGCAAACCGACCAGGATATTTCCGTGGACATCAAGAGCGGCGTCTATGGTGCAAAGTTCGTATTGCTCGACTTCAGCCCGCAAGACCTGACCCATTTCCGCGAAATTGGGCGTCTGGTGGAATTCCAGGATCAGCCCGGCGTGGTCGAGACGGCCCTGGCGCTTTCCGGCTCCTCGGCCCAATCCAAGATCCAAACCTATCCCGGCGACTGCGACTACTTCGAAAGGGTCAACATCATCGCCGAGACGCGTCAAGAGGCTTGCCAGATCCTGACCAGGATCATGCGCGAGAAAGCCTTGAGCACCATGAGAGGCCCGACCTATCAGTTGATCGAGGTCAAGTATGGCAATTACCCATACGATGTCCTGCGAGGCGAACGTCCGATCAAAGCCGGTTCGCCGGTATCCTGGAGGCCGGAGGAGATCGAGCGCGGCCAGATCGAGGCGGCACGATCCGACGGCGCGCCAGCGGTTCTTCGCTGGGAAGACCTGGCCGAGGATCCCGGCTGGTGCAAACTGGACTGGGTGGTCGCCGACCCGGTGCGAGGTCAGCTAGCCAACGCCAGCAACATGCTCGACGTGACCTGGGAGGCTCCCGATGGGACGATCACGCCCCTCGACGGCTACCTAGATCCCTATTTCCAGGAAGTCTATCTCGATTCCAGCTCCGTTCCCATCTTTTCGAAACTCGCCAAACACGTCTCCGCCGACGCGCTCGACCATTACGTCGAGCAATTGGAACACGAGGTCAACAAGTACCTGACCAAAGACGTAAACTATGGGAAGGTTGCCAAACGGCTGTACAACATCTTCCGCCTGACCGGCCGCTACGAAGAGGCGGCTTTCCTGCGCGAGCTTTTCGACGAGCCGGCCACCATGCTCTACCAGGTCTGGGCCTTGATCCGCACGATTGACGACTGCTGCCAGGCCGGAGGCGCGATCACCAAAGTGCAAATGCTCGCTCAGGTAGACAACCTAATCCTGGCCGTAATCAAGGCCCTGGAGGGCGATCAGGAAGCCGAGATCGTGCGCCTGCTCCTGCGACTGCGCGATATGTTAGGCCAACAGGAGGGCGGCGAGGGACTGAATGCGCCGGCTGAGGCGGCGCGAGCAGAAGTGATCAATGCGGTCAATAACTTCTTCTATGAAAGGCTCACAGCCATCCCCACCATCAAAGAGTACATGGACAGCATCCAACAGAAATAATGGTAGCTTACCAGCTACCATTATTGGCAAACTATCCCTCTACCAATTCCCAACGACTCCTATACGATTTTGCAAAGCGGCTCTTCTCCGGTTGACTTCGCGGCCGATTCGCTATATACTCATATCAGGAATTCGGCCTATGCGAGTTTTTCCTACACTTTCCAAATTGGTTTCGTGAAAGGCACGCGTCTCGATGCGTGCCTTTTGTTATGAAATCCTGCAAAGGATGAAATCCTGTAAAGGAGAAAAAATATGGACTATGGAATGATCGGAAAAATCGAAAAAGCGAAGCGTTATGCCAGGGAACGAAACCGCTTCCACTTCGAAGCGTTTACAGTCAGCATAGATGGGGAAAACAACGCCCACCGCGTCACCTTCGCGAACAATCAATGGTCCTGTGACTGCGATTTCTTCCACACGCGCGGCGTTTGCACCCACACGATGGCCCTCGAAGAAGTGCTCAAGGATATGCTGCCAATTCCCGTGGAAGCCTAAAACTGAATATGTAGCACGAATAAAACTTCCGAAACCTTGGTGGCTTCGGAAGTCTTTTTTTCAGGTAAAATCATAGCCTTATGGAACCCATATCACGCCGCGACTTTTTGAAACTCAGCGCCCTGGCGCTCGGAGGCCTGGCGTTCACCCCCTTTTTACCGGAGATCACCGAATTCGAGGATGTCAACCTGGTGCGCGTGGCTACCAAGTCGGTCAGCGTCTATCGAGGTCCCACCGACCAAAGCCTGATCGTCGGCACCTGGAACCGGGACGAGCTGGTCAACGTGTACGCAGAGATCACCGCCGATGAGCCGAAGTACAATCCGGTTTGGTACCGCGTCTGGGGCGGGTACATGCACCGGGCGCGCCTGCAGCAGGTCAAAGTGCTCTATAACAAGCCGCTGACGAGCATCCCAGAAAAGGGCCAGCTCGCCGAAGTCAGCGTGCCGTACACGCAATCCCACCGCTACAGCCCGTACGATGGATGGCAGCCGCTCTACCGCCTGTATTACGAAACCGTCCACTGGCTCGTAGGGATTGACGAAGGCCCCGACGGCCAGCCCTGGTACCGCCTTTTGGATGAATTGCTGGAGATCAACTACAACGTCCCGGCCATCCACATGCGCCCGCTTACAGACGATGAACTTGCCCCCCTCTCACCGGACGTGCCGTTCGAGAAAAAGCGCATCGAAGTCTCGCTCGGCACGCAGATGCTGACCGCTTACGAGAACGATCAAACCGTCCTCCAGACCAAGGTCTCCACCGGCCTGGCCGGCCTGCCTTCCAGCAACGACATCCCCACCGTCACGCCGGAAGGCTGGTTCAACATCGAAGGTAAAATGCCATCCAAGCACATGGGGGATGGCAGCCTGGCCTCCGATATCGAAGCCTACGAACTGGTGGGCGTCCCGTGGAACTGCTTCTTCACCGAAAAGGGTCACGCCTTTCACGGCACCTACTGGCACGACAACTTCGGCGTGCCAATGAGCCACGGCTGCATCAACATGCGCATGGCCGACGCCAAATGGCTCTTCCGCTGGACGCGTCCCCCTGCCCAACTGGATATGGAAACCACGATTGGATTTGGGACGACGGTCCGCATCTACTGACCATGCCCACACTGACCTGGCTAACGAAATCACTTCCGGA
>JALHUM010000217.1 GCA_022865905.1 Anaerolineales bacterium
AGATTATCTTCAGATTGGTACGAACGTGCTGGCAATCCACGGCCTAAACAAAGGTGCGAATAGTTCTGATTTTCTGATACTGCCAAAGCTCACTGTGAACAGGACCCACACGGTTGATTTGTCGTCCGTGCTAGAAGGGTACTTTTTCAACCCGACGCCCGGCGGTATCAACGGTGGAATCGTCACGGACCTCGGACCGGCTATCCGCAACGTCACCGAGAATCCGCCGCAACCGACGGAGGACGACGATCTGATTGTCACGGCTAAGGTGACCGAAACGTTTGATCCAGTCGCTGTAGTAATGCTGTTTTATCGTGTCAATTTTGGCCAGGACCTCGCGGTGCCCATGGTGGACAATGGAACGGTCGGCGATACCGTGGCGGACGATGGCATTTACACGGGCATCATTCCTTTCTTTGCATACGGCCCCGGTGATATGGTCCGCTGGAAGGTGGTCTCCGCTGATATCAAGGGCAGTCCTTCCATCAACCCTCTCTTTCTCATAAAAGACGGCACAAGACAATCGCCCGAATACTTCGGCACTGTCGTACGCGATCCATCTATTAATACTAAGCTGCCGGTATTGCAGTACTTCGTGCAGAATACCAGCGCCGAAGGGACCCGCACAGGCACCCGGGCTTCGGTGTTTTATCTTAATGAATTTTACGACAATGTTTTCATTCGCTTGCGCGGCGGCTACACCACTCACGGGCGAAAGTTCGAATTTAACGACGGGCATCATTTTAGCTTCGACCCGAACCTTGCACGCGTGGACGAATTCAACCTCAATGAGCGTGGCGCCGACTCAACCTATGTGCGTCAGGTCTTAGCCTGGGAAACGTATGTTAACGCCGGCCAACCGGGCTGTCTTGCATTTCCAATGCACCTGCGACGCAACGGCAGTTACGTCGACGTCCGCATTTTCATCGAGCAGCCGGACCGAGATCTGCTTCGGCGAAACGGTCTCGACCCGGACGGCGCACTATACAAAATGTATGACGACCTGCAAAATGGACAAATAGACGGTGAAGGCATCCATAGTAAAAAGACCCGTTTGAATGAAGACGCCGGCGATCTCCTGGCACTGGCCGCCGGCATAAACACTACCAATCCCAACCGCAATACTTTCGTGTTCGATAACGTCAATATCCCCGCAATGATCAATTACTGGGCCTCCACGGTAATCATGCACGACAACGACTGTACCCACAAAAACTACTACGCCTACCGTGACACTTGCGATCCCGTCAATAATCCTAACGGCACTAACGAGTGGATGTTCCTGCCGTGGGACAAGGACCTTACCTTCGGTCTAAACAACGGGGTTGGCGGCGTCATTGCGGATCAGGATTGGCCGGGGGATGTACGCTCACCCAGTCATCCGTTCTATGGATGTTCCGAGCACCAGAAGAACGACCGCCAGTGGAATTGTCTTATTGACGCCCTTCACGATAATCCCGTAATTCGCCAGATGTACCTGCGACGGCTGCGGACCCTTATGGACGATCTTCTGCAGCCGCCGGGTACTCCCGTAGCTCAGCTCAAGCTCGAAAAAAGAATCGACGAATTGCAGGCCCAGCTTAGCACCGAGCTGGGAAGTACCTCCTGGAACAATAACGTAAACTTGATCAAATCGAGTTATTTGGCCGTCCGGCGTAAGCACCTGTTTATCGATCACAGCATACATAATCCCGGTTACGACCAGAATGCCGGCATCCCCGATGCCCAGCCAAACAGTGTCACCATCAACTTTGGAACCGTTGAATTCAACCCCGCATCCGGCAACCAGGATGAAGAGTACATCCAGCTTATCAATCCTAACTTATTTGCTGTTGACATTTCCGGCTGGCATCTGGAAGGTGCTGTAGAGCATATTTTTCCGCCAGGCACGGTCATCCCGGCAGGTAGTCCGCTCTTTGTCACGCCAAATGCTGTGGCTTTCCGCAATCGCACGGCCAGCCCAAAGGGCGGAGAGCAATTGCTCGTACAGGGAAACTACAAGGGGCATCTTTCCAGCTGGGGCGAAACTATACACCTGCTCGATAGCAATGGCGGGCTGGTCAGCACCGTTACCTACCCAGGCAATCCCAGCGATCAGCAAAGATACCTGCGGATTACTGAGGTAATGTACAACCCGGCTGAAGGAGGTGCCTATGACAACGAAGAGTATGAGTACATCGAGCTAAAGAATATTGGAACCGCCCCGCTTCTGCTGGCCGGTGTGAAATTCACCGAGGGAATTTCTTTCAGCTTCCCAGACATCAGTTTAGCTGCCGGTGGTTATGTGGTGGTGGTGAAGAATCAAGCCGCGTTTGCCTCGCGGTGTACTGTACCCGCCGGCGTACAAGTTTTAGGCCCTTATGACGGCCGGTTATCCAACAGTGGAGAAAATGTCAAACTCGAAGATTCGACGAACAGTACGATTCTGGAATTCGGGCACAGCGATGCCTGGCGTGAAATCACCGATGGGCAAGGCTTTTCTCTAACCATCGTAAATCCAGCGAATCCTGACGCAAATAGCTGGGGCGAAAAAGACTCCTGGCGCGCAAGCGCATTTTATGGCGGCTCTCCCGGCTGGGACGATACCGGCATTATTCCTGAGCCTGGCTCGGTGGTAATAAACGAAGTATTGGCACACGCCCACGCTGACGCCCCGGACTGGATAGAGCTTTACAATACTACCGCCGAAGCGATCAATATCGGCGGCTGGTTCTTAAGTGACGATGGCAACGATCCCTCGGCTGCGCTCGGGACAGGCTTGACCAAATACGAAATTGGCGATGGCGCGGTCATTGCCGACAACGGCTATCTTGTATTCTATCAAGACCAGCATTTTGGCAATCCTGCTGACCCCGGCTGTCACCGGGCGTTTGCCTTAAGCGAGAATGGCGACCAGGTATATCTGTCATCGGCCTTAGCCCCCGCCCCTGCGGCGGGGGTACTATTGACCGGCTATCAGGAGCTGGAGGATTTTGACGCCTCCGAGACGGGCGTATCGTTTGGCAGGTATTATAAAGCCAGTACGAATAACTACAACTTTGTGGCGATGAGCGAGAATACGCCCGGCAAGCCCAATTCCTATCCGGAGGTAGGGCCTATCGTTATCAATGAGATTATGTACAATCCCGGCTCAGGCAACCAAAATGAGGAGTATATTGAGCTATTTAATATCAGTTCCGAGCCGGTGACTTTATATCGTTATGACAAATCTGAACCCTGGCGGTTTACTGATGGCATAGACTTTGTGTTTCCTGCCGAGCCGGTGGTTACGATACCTGCGGGCGGGTATTTATTGGTGGTAAAGCACCTGGATGCTTTTGCCGCCCGATATGGTGTTATGCCTGCGGCGGTGGTGGTTCTTGGCCCTTATGATGGCCAGCTGCAGAATGGCGGAGAAAAGCTGGAGCTAAGCATGCCCGGTGACGTGGA
>JALHUM010000218.1 GCA_022865905.1 Anaerolineales bacterium
ATGACTGAGGTGCTGAATTCGAACACGCCGGGGAAGATGCCGCGAACGTAGGCAGCGTAGAACGCGCCGGCGAATCCGGAGAATGCGGCGCCCATGGCAAAGGCCGTCAGTTTGGTGTGCACCGGGTCAATGCCCATCTGCACAGCGGCCTGTTCGTCTTCGCGCAGCGCCATCCATGCCCGGCCCAGACGTCCATCGCGCAGGCGGCGGATGAGGAAGACCGAGATCAGGATGAGGATGATGATCAGAAAGTACCAGGGGATCGGGTTGTTGGACTGGAACTCGCCGATGAACGGCAGATACGGGCGGCCGATCGGGTTGATGCCTTTCTCGCCTGCAGTCAGGTCAAATTTTTCAATAATTGTGATGCACTGCATCGAGGCGCTGGAGTTGAACAGGCGCATGATGCCTGGTATGATCCAGCAGGTGAGCGGCTCTTTGATGGTAATACTGGTTAGATTGCGGAAAATGATCGGCATCATTTCGCCGCAGCCTAGGGTGACGATTGCCAGGTAGTCGCCGCGCAGGCGAAGGGTAGGGGTACCCAGGATGACACCCCAGAGGGCTGCCATGCCCAGCGCGATCCAGATCACCAGCCAGAAGTTCATGAAGATATTGTGCTGGGGCGAGGAAAGGATGCCAGTAGTGTAAGCGCCGATGGCGAAGAAAGCCGCGTACCCAAAGTCTAACAGGCCGGCGAAACCGACCACAATATTCAATCCCAAGCCGAGGATCACGAAGATCAGCGCAAAGATGATTTGTCCCGACCAGTGCAAACCCGTTATGCGGTCGATGAAGGGCAACGCGATGACCAGCACGGCCATGAGGATCAACTTGCCAAGCCGTTCCTGACGGTCAGGAAGACCATGCAGCCCGGCGGTCAGGGCTGTAAAGAGGATTATGCCTAATCCACCAATCAGGTTCGCAGGAATGACGATATACAGTTCGCTGGGAATTTGACCCCCAGCCGGCGCAGCCACATAATTTTGGAAAAGGCTTACAGCGATGAAAACGACGGCAGCAACCCCAGCAGTCGAGAGGGATTGCAAGGCCAACTTTCTCGGCCCGTCTTCCTTGTTCACCCGGCCGCCGATGGAAAGCCCCATGAAGACGCCCATCAGGATGCCCAGGACGGCGACAGACCAGCCACCGAACAAGAAGACGACCATGCCTCCCAGGAGACCCGTAATGAGAGCAGTTTTGATTTCCACTTTCATATCGACCTCAGGCTTTCTCGCTTACCTGCTCACCCAGCAAGCCCATTGGGCGGAAAACCAGGATCAGAACCAAGGTGGCAAATACCCAGGCATTTGTCCAGCGGGCGTCCATGTAACCGTCGCTGAAGGCTGCCAGCAGGCCGATCAGGAAGCCTCCCAGCATGGCGCCAGTGATGTTGCCAATGCCGCCCAGCACAGCCGCAGTGAACGCTTGAATTCCAACGCGGAAGCCCATGAACCACCAGGCGGTGTTGTTGTACAGGCCGGCCATCAAACCGGCCGCTCCGGCCAGGCCTCCGCCAATCAGGAAGGTGATGGTGATCACGCGGTCAATATTAATCCCCATCATCTTGGCGGCATCGCGGTTCTGGGCGGTGGCGCGCATTGCCTTGCCCAGGCGGGTATTTTGGATGAAGAATCGCAGACCGATCATTAATACAGTAGTCAGTACAATGACAAGCAGGTCTTTAATCGTGAAGCGCAAACCGAGTCCCGTGCTGGCCAGCAAATTCGGATCCAAATTAAGGCTGATAAACATCCTGCTCAATAAGTCGGGAAACGATTTTTGAGCGCCGCCCCCGGTCGTACCAAAGGAGGGGACGAGCCAGGACTGTCCAGCCCAGATCAGACCGATATTCTCAACAATAAATGACATA
>JALHUM010000219.1 GCA_022865905.1 Anaerolineales bacterium
CGCAGTACCCAGCCGGCTAGGCCGTGGTCAACCGTTTCGCGAAGTTGCTGTGTGATGTGATCGAGAACCCGCTTGCCATAGACAATGGCCGCGTCTACGGGTTTACCGTTATCGTCTAGCACGACGATACTGCCGCGCTCGCCGCCTACGTATTTAAGCGACTGGAACAACACCCGTTGCAGCACGGTGTGCAAGTCTAAAGCCGAGGCCAGTTCACGGCTGACATTGTAGAGCAGCTCAAGGGAAGAACGCGACTCGTCACCTGGCATAAACGTAACAGTCCTTATGGATTTCGATCCGCTCCTAACGTTTACAGAAACTAACTTGCTTACCCGGTTTCTCCCAACCGTGATCGCATAGAGGAATGATGCAATTCTTTATTTCCTTCATCCTCGTGAAGTATAGCATAATTGCCCCAATTCCTAAAACCGGCTATGTTTGTATGTCGGCTCATTGTAATGTTACAATAATGGTAGCCATATTTCGGGCTACCATTATTGCACAATGCCTTACCTGATTGACGGCCACAACCTAATCCCCAAACTCGGCCTGTGCCTAGATTCCTGCGACGACGAGCTGGCGTTGGTCACGCGCCTGCAGGAATTCTGCCGCCTGCGCCGCGCCCAGGTAGAAGTTTATTTCGACGGCGCGCCGCCCGGGCAGCCGGCAAGTCGCAAGTTCGGCGCGGTGACTGCACACTTCGTCCGTCAAGGTTCGAGCGCGGACGCGGCCATCGAGAAAAGGCTGGAACGGCTGGGGAAAGCCGCCCGCAACTGGATCGTCGTCAGCTCGGATCATCGGGTGCAGAACGCGGCCCAAGCTGCCCACGCCCAGTCCGCTTCATCAGAAGCGTTCGCCCGGCAGATGGAGATCGCACAATCCGCGCCTGTCGCTACCCCAAAAGCTGATCGTGGCCTCAGCCCGGAGGAGGTCGAGGCATGGCTGATGCTGTTCGAGGAGAGGAGAAAAGGGTAAATTATTTGGACAATTCTAATCTTATATTAATACATTCTAAATGCTTTGGGTGTATATTTCTTCCATAAGACACCTGCCCTCCTTTTATCGGTACATCAGGTGTCTGCCACCAAAGGGTTTGCATGTCACCCCCATGCAAGCCGGGTTCGGTGGTGTCCCCTCCCCCTCAGATCACCAGGCCTTCGTGCCTGGTGATCGCTTTAATCCACGAAGACACACGAAGGGGGAATAACTCTTACGAAAATAATATGCCATGAAATTTTGGAAGTGTAATCGCTGTGCTATAATCATCCCCCGAAAGGTTCCCTATGCTCCAGAGATTTGTCAAAACCTTTGGGGGCGACCCCAACAAACGTGAAATCGAAAAACTGAGCGGCCTCGTGGACGAGATCAACGCCCTCGAGCCGGAATTTGAATCCTTGAGCGATGAAGCCCTGCGCGCCAAGACGGACGAGTTCCGCGCCCGGCTTTCCGCCGCCCTCCCCCCTTTAGGGGGGACTGAGGGGGGTCCAGAAGAGAAAGAACGCCAGGATATCGAAAAAACTGTCCTGGAAGAAGTGCTTCCAGAAGCCTTTGCTGCGGTGCGCGAGGCCGCCAAGCGCACCATCGGCCAGCGTCATTTCGATGTGCAGATGATCGGCGGCATCGTCCTGCACCGCGGCCAGATCGCCGAGATGCGCACCGGCGAAGGCAAGACGCTGGTCGCCACGCTGCCCTTGTATCTCAACGCGCTGACCGGCAAAGGCGTCCACCTGGTCACTGTCAACGATTACCTGGCCCGCCTGCATGCCCGCTGGATGGGAGAAATTTACGGGTTCCTCGGCCTCTCCGTCGGCATCCTGCAAATGGCGTCCTCCACCGAGAACGGCAAGAAAGCCTTCCTCTACGACCCGTCCAGGGAATCCCCGCGCGAAGACCAGGATAAACTCCGCCTGGTGGATCGCCGTCTGGCTTACGTTGCCGACATCACCTACGGCACCAACTCCGAGTTCGGCTTCGACTACCTGCGCGATAACATGACCATGCGCCTGGATGAGCGTGTCCAGCGCGGCCACCACTACGCCATCGTGGACGAGGTGGATAACGTCCTGATTGACGAGGCGCGCACCCCGCTCATCATCTCCGGCCCGGCCTCCGGTGACGTGGAATGGTACAGCAAAATGGCGCAGCTCGTCCGCCAGTTACGCGCCGAGGATTACGAGATTAGCGAAAAGGATCGCAACGTCTCGATGACCGAGATTGGCACGGCTCACGTCGAGCAATTGCTTGGTCAGCCGCTGCGCGATCCCGACCGCCCTGAAGACGTGACTCCCGAACAGGCGCGCCTGCTCGGCTACCTTGAACAGGGGCTGCGCGCCCAGCATCTCTTCAAGCGCAACAAGGATTATCTCGTCCAGGGCGGCAAGGTTATCATCGTGGACGAGTTCACTGGACGGCTGATGCCCGGCCGCCGCTGGAGCGACGGTCTGCACCAAGCGGTGGAGGCCAAGGAAGGGGTGCGGGTGGAGCCTGAGAATGTCACCTATGCCACCATCACCCTGCAAAACTATTTCCGCATGTACGAGAAGCTAGCCGGCATGACTGGCACAGCCCTGACCGAGGCAGAAGAGTTCAGCAAGATCTACAAGCTCGAGGTTCTGCCCATCCCAACTAACCTGGAATCCCAGGCCGTCGGGCCGGACGCGCCGCTGGTGGAGGTCAAGGACCATGATGAGGAAGGCTTTGACTATTCTTATTTTGCTCATTCCGAAGATCACGAGAAGCAAGTTGCTTTCTGGCGTCGCAAAGATTACCCGGATACCATCTACCGCACAACGGAGGCCAAGCTGCGCGCCCTAGCGCGCGAAATCGCCTGTGAGCACGTGCGCGGGCGGCCTATGTTGGTCGGCACGACCTCGGTCGAGAATTCTGAACGTCTTTCGAACCGGCTGCGGGCGGAACCCATCCGCCGCCTGATGCAGGTGCAGTTGATCCGCCACGCCTGGCTGGTAGCCAACGACCGCGTCGAGGATGGGCGCGCCATCCCAGAACTCGCCGACCTGAACAAGCCGCTCGAGCAATTCCGCCCCGAAGAGCTGCGCCCGATGGCGCGCGATCTGGCTCTTTCCCTGAACCCGGAGGATCTGGCCAACCTGGCCCACCTGCGCGAGATTCTGCGGCTGGAGGAATCCGATGAGAACCGACTGAAGTTGGTACTACAAGGGGGTGTGCCCCACCAGGTGCTCAATGCGCGCAAACACACCGAGGAAAGCCAGATCATCGCTGGCGCAGGGGCGTTCGGCGCGGTGACAATAGCCACCAATATGGCCGGGCGCGGCGTGGACATCAAGCTGGGCGGCGACTTGGCCGAGGAGATCATCGCCGCGGTGGCGCGCGTCCTGCGCAAGGCCGGCTACAAAGACCCCTACGACATGACCTTGCAGGAACGCCGCGCAGCCCTCCAAGGGGTAGACCCGACGCTCTACGGCATCTACGAGACCGAGGTCAAGTTCTTCCTCAAACACTTCGAGGACATGGAACGCGTCAAGGAACTGGGCGGCCTGCATGTCATCGGCTCTGAACGGCACGAGGCGCGGCGCATTGACAACCAGTTGCGCGGCCGTTCCGCCCGCCAGGGCGACCCCGGCTCCTCGCGCTTCTATCTCTCCCTCGAAGACGATTTGATGCGCCTGTTTGGCGGCGAGCAGGTCAATAACCTGATGCAACGTCTGAGCATTGACGACGATTACCCGCTCCAGGCGCGCCTGGTCAGCGGGATCATCGAGCAGTCGCAGCACCGCGTAGAGGGCGCTAACTTCGACGTCCGCAAGCACCTGCTCGAATACGACGACGTGCTCAACTCGCAGCGCATGAGGATCTACTCCCAGCGCGACCGCGTCTTCGAGAAGGAAGACCTGGCCGAAGATGTGGAAGAACTCCTGCGCCTGGAAGTCGAGCGCCGCGTCTCGGAAGCCGTCGAAAGTGGAGAGCTATGGCGTCTGCTGGCCTGGCTGGAACAGATCCAGCCGGTCTTTGGCATCGATGAGGGCGCCTTCCCGTCCTTTACTTACAAAATCCTGCTGCGTGAACTTGCGGATTCAAAAACAGATCTCCGCACATCCATGATGGATATTGCCCGCCGCACCCTCCAGGCCGAACACGCCTATTTCCTCCATGCCATCCAGGAGCAAATTGATCGCGCCGGTGAAAGCCTGGACAGCCAGATTAAAGATCGTACCGATGTCCTCGATACGTTCTTTGATGCCCTGAAAGATAACAAAGAAGGCGGGCTTCGCCGTCCACAGGAGATCCTGGAGGAACTCCAGGGCCTCGTCCACATCCCGCTGCGGCTTTCGCCCGAGCAGATGCGCTCCCTGGCTGAAGACCCGCACGAACTGGAAGATGATATTCGCAACCAGATAGAAGCCTTCATTGCTAATTTGACTCTCACCCGCTTGAATGCCACCATCGAATTTCGCCTGGGCGAAAGCCTCAGCCTGGAGACTGCTGAACTCCAAGATCTCGACTGGGACGAGGTTGCCGAACGCGTCGAGGATAAGACGTGCGAGGTGCTCGATGCGCGGCAGGAGCGCCTGCTTGGCGAGGATGGCCAGATCACCCGTGACCTGGCCTCTGCCCTCGAACGCCAGGGCGATGTTCCGCTCGACGAACAGTTCCGTTTACGCCTGCTTGCCCTCATGGCGCAAGGAGCGCGTACTTATTTCGACATCAAGACCCACCGCCAGATGCGCCAGGTCTTTTCCCGCCTGCACTACGTATACCTGGGAAATGAGCTACTGGCGGACATTTCCGCAGAAACCCTGACGGTCGATGTTTTGGAACACCTCGAACAGGCACAGACTGCCCTGCGCCGCGCCTGGGGCGAAAGCGAGTTGCGCCGCCTGGGCGCCTCCACAGGAGAAGATGTCGAAGCGCTTGGCCGCCGCGTCCAGACCGAGATCTACCGCCAGGTGCTGCTCGGGGCGATCACCGAGCTGTGGGTGGATTACCTGACCCGAGTCGAGGCGCTGCGCGTCTCCATCGGCCTGGAAGCCTACGCCCAGCGCGATCCGCTGGTACAATACAAGAGCCAGGCTTCCGAGATGTTCCAGAACCTGCTCGGCGAGATCCGGGCTGCAGTCATCAGCCGCATTTTCCTCTACCAACCACGCACGTTCGCTGCGGCGCAATCCGAAATGGCCGCCGAACCAGCCCCGGCTAGCGACCCTGCCGCCCCGGCACAAACAGCCTCGCGTAAGAAGAAACGGCACCGGCATTAAACATGCCACGTGCCAGGTGTCAAGTGTTGGGTACCTGAAACCTGACACCTGGAACTTATGGATTATCAGAAATTACCCAAAGTCGACCTTCACCGCCACCTCGAAGGTTCTCTGCGCCTGGCGACTATGCTTGATATTGCCCGTACGCACGGCATCACTGTCCCGATCAATATCACCCGCCTGAGCCATTTCGTCCAGATGCAAAACGGTGAACCGTTCACGTACGAGAATTTCCTGGCCAAGTTCACCACCCTGCGCATGTTCTACCGCTCGCCGGAGGTCATCCATCGCGTGACCCGCGAGGCCATCGAGGACGCGGCGAAGGATAACGTCCGCTACCTGGAACTGCGCTTCACGCCGGTCGCCCTCAGCCGCGCCGAGCGTTTCCCACTAGATGAAGTCATTGACTGGGTCTGCGAGAGCGTCCAGCAGGCGGCCAAAGAGTTCCGGATCATGGTGCGCCTGCTGGCCAGCGTCAACCGGCACGAGAGCACAGAATTGGCCGAGCAGGTGGCTTGGCTGGCTGCAAACCGCATCGGGAAGGGCTTGGTCGGCCTCGACCTGGCCGGGAACGAGGCGGGGTTTTCCATCCAGCCTTTCACCGGCATTTTCCGCGAGGCGCAGCAGGCCGGCTTGCGCATCACAGTCCATGCCGGGGAGTGGGCCGGGGCAGCTAGCGTGCGCAGCGCGCTCGAGGTCCTGAACGCTGAACGCATCGGCCACGGCGTCCGCATCCTCGAAGACGAAGCGGCGGTGACCCTGGCCCGCGAGCGCGGAGCCACCTTCGAGGTCTGCGTGACGAGCAACTACCAGAGCGGCGTCGTCCCCTCGTTGGAAGCGCATCCGTTGTTGGAGATGATAGAATCCGGCCTGAACGTCACGCTGGCAACCGACGATCCCAACATCTCGCAGATCACGTTGGGAGACGAGTATCGCCAGGTCTGCGAAGACTTGGGTATGACACGTCAGGCCTTGAAAGAACGCGTCCTGGCCGCCGCGAAAGCTGCTTTCCTGCCGGATCAGGAACGCGAGATACTGGTTTCTCAACTCAAAAAAGAATTAAAACTCTAGTTTCACAACGCAGGCCCGAAGGGCTACCAGGGCGCTCTCTGGTGACTTTTGTGTCTCTTGCCCTCATCCCTGCACTCCTCTCTCGAAATCGGGAGAGGGGATGTGGGTGAGGGTAAAACCGCCGAAGGAGTTCTCATGCAAGACGATTTCTTTAGAGCACGTGGGTTACTGAGAGTTGGGAAGAAAGAATATATTTTTTATCGTCTCGGCGCGCTTGAAGAGTTGCATCTCACAGACCTCGAGCAGCTGCCGTTTTCGATCCGGATTATGCTCGAAGCGGCGCTCCGTCAATGCAACGACAAAGAAATTACGCAGAATGATGTGAAGAACATCGCCGCGTGGATCCCTATCCCCCGCTCCCCCCCCATTTCCAGGGGAAATGGGGGGGGAGCGGGGGGGGCGGGGTCCCGACCCGGCATTCCCTTCCTGCCTGCCCGCGTGCTGATGCAGGATTTCACCGGCGTGCCAGCCATCGTTGACCTGGCGGCCATGCGCGCCGCGATGGCCCGTCTCGGCGGCGACCCGAAGAAGATCAATCCGCTCGTGCCGGTTGACCTGGTGATTGACCACTCGGTGCAGGTGGATTTCTTCGCCACCCCCGACGCCCTGCAGCGCAACACCGAGATCGAGTTCCAACGCAACCGCGAGCGTTACGAGTTCCTCAAGTGGGGCCAGAAAGCCTTCTCCAACTTCCGCGTCGTCCCGCCCATGACCGGTATCGTGCATCAGGTCAACCTGGAATATCTCGCCAATGTGGTCGGAGTCCGGCGTCTCCTGACGCCGGAGGGCCATAGTATGGAGACTTCGGACTCCGCATTGATCGCCTTTCCCGACACCCTGGTCGGCACCGACTCGCATACTACCATGGTCAATGGCCTGGGCGTGTTGGGCTGGGGCGTGGGCGGGATCGAGGCCGAAGCGGTCATGCTCGGCCAGCCGATGGACATGCTCCTGCCAGACGTGATCGGGTTCAAGTTGCACGGTAAACTCCGCGACGGCGTCACGGCCACTGACCTCGTCCTGACCATCACGCAAATGCTGCGCAAGAAAGGCGTGGTGGACAAGTTCGTCGAGTTCTACGGCCCTGGCCTGGATAGCATGTCGCTGCCCAACCGCGCCACCATCGCCAACATGGCCCCCGAATACGGCGCCACCATCGGCTACTTCCCGGTGGATGCCGAGACGCTGCGCTATCTGCGCTTGACCGGTCGTTCGGTCGAACAAGTCGAACTGGTCGAGGCCTATTGCCGCGCCCAGGGCTTATTCCGTGACTGGAGCACTCCTGACCCGGAATTTACCGACACGCGAGAACTGGACCTGGGGTCTGTCGTGCCATCCCTGGCTGGCCCCAAGCGCCCGCAGGATCGCGTGGCCCTGGCCGAGATGAAGAAGGTTTTCCAGAAGGCGCTGACCACCCCGGTCAAAGAACGCGGCTACGAACTCAACCCCAAGGAGGTAAGTCGCAGGGTCAAAGTCGGCACGAATGGCGGCTCCGTCGAGATCGGCCACGGCGCGGTGGTCATCGCCGCCATCACTTCCTGCACCAACACCAGCAACCCGTCGGTGATGGTCGCGGCAGGACTGGTCGCCAAGAAGGCGGTCGAGAAGGGATTGACGGTCAAGCCGTACGTCAAGACCAGCCTGGCGCCCGGCTCACGCGTGGTCACGGAATATCTCAAGCAAGCAAACTTGCTTGAACCGCTTGCCAAACTGGGTTTCAACGTGGTCGGCTACGGCTGCACCACCTGCATCGGCAACAGCGGTCCGCTGCCGGGTGAGGTCGCGAAAGCCGTGACCAGCGGGAAACTCGTCGCCTCGGCGGTCATTTCGGGCAACCGCAATTTCGAGGGGCGCGTGCATCCCCTGGTCAAAGCCAATTACCTTGGATCGCCGCCGCTGGTCGTGGCCTATGCCCTGGCCGGGACGGTAGACATTGACCTGAACTCTGAACCCCTTGGCAAGGGCAAAGATGACCGGCCTGTCTACCTGAAAGACATCTGGCCAACAACTCAAGAAATCCTCGGTACGTTAGCTGCGAGCCTCGACACGAAAATGTTTCGCGAGAAGTACGCGGATGTATTTGCCGGCAGCGATCTGTGGAACCAGATCAAGGTGGCCGAGAGCGACCTTTACCAGTGGAATGAGGATTCCACCTACATCCAGCATCCACCCTTCTTCCAGGAATTGACCCCGGATGTGCCACAAATCAAGGATATCTTGGGGGCGCGCGTCTTGGCCTGGCTGGGCGATTCCATCACCACCGATCACATCTCGCCAGCGGGCAACATCGCCGCCGATAGCCCGGCAGGAAAATACCTAATCGAGCGCGGCGTAGCGGCGCGCGACTTCAACTCCTACGGCTCGCGACGTGGCAACGATCAGGTGTTAACGCGCGGCACGTTTGCCAATGTCCGTTTGAAGAACATGCTCGTGCCCGGCCTGGAAGGCGGCGTCACGCGCCACTTCCCGGATGGCGCGGAGATGTCCATCTACGAGGCGGCAATGAAGTACCAGGGCGAAGGTGCGCCTGTTATCATCCTCGCTGGCAAGGAGTACGGCACCGGCTCCAGCCGCGACTGGGCCGCGAAGGGCACGCTCCTGCTGGGCGTGCGGGCTGTGATCGCTGAATCCTTCGAGCGCATCCATCGCTCCAACCTGGTAGGCATGGGCGTGCTGCCGCTTCAATTCGTGGCTGGTCAAATCGCCGAACGCCTCGGCTTGAATGGCGAGAATGTTTTTGACATCGCAGGTTTGAACGATGACATGGCTCCGCAGAGTCTGGTCACTGTCAGGGCGAAGAAGGTCGATGGTAAGGAGGCCAGGTTCAGGGTCAAAGCGCTGCTGAATACGCCGGTGGAAGTGGCATATTTCCGCAACAGCGGCATCCTGCATACCGTTTTGCGTGATTTGCTTCGTAGTTAATGGGATTGCTCCCGGCGGGATTTCGTGAGATACCCCGGAGGGACAACCCTGCCAAAGCCCGCATGCTCAAGAGGAACACCATCCGATTTCATGGCTATTGTAAAACTTAGCAATCGTGATGCAATAGAACCTTCGGCGAAGAAACATCCAATCGGGTTCGGATACACTCTCCTCCAAGCCTTTGCGTTTCTCGTTTTATTTATTGCCCTCTTGGAGGGCATCGCGCGAACAAGGTTCATAGGCAATTTACTCCCCTATCAGTCTTTTGGTAGTTGGCACTATCAACTCGACCTTAAATGGTTCCGCCTGAAGCAATACGTTGCCAACAATGGTGGCGTGGATGTTCTCATCCTGGGCAATTCGCTGGTCAACACAGGCTTCGATCAGGATGTCATCACCCAGACCTACTATGAAAAGACTGGCCTGCGGCTGAGGGTATTCAACTTTGGCGTGGATGGTCTGACGATTGCCCCGAATTCAGTAAACGCTAAGCTTCTTATTGAGGAATACCACCCGGCGCTATTGGTTTTTGTCACCGAAATGAGGGATTATGATGCGACGAACGGGATACGAACGGAGGAGAAATTTCTTTCCGATACCTGGATGCAGTACCAATTGGGATATTTCAATCCCAGAGGGTGGATCATCGCCCACTCTGTAGCCCTTCAGCATTTCTTACCTTATCGAAATTGGATGCGAGCTGATTTTCCTAACACTTTTGCGGCCTACCTGCAAACTTATCATACGACCTCCCTCACTGGCTACGAACCCGACAATGGTGTAATGAAAGAGGTTGTGGCTCCCGATCCCAATAACCTGGCTGGCAATCCTTATTTCAACAGCACCCAGCCTTACCAGGTTGACCCGTCCCGCCTGGAATGTTTACTCGCCATTCTCGACCTTGCCAGAGAAAATGGATCACAGATCGTGGTTGTAGAGATGCCAGTGCATCCCGTATTCTTTGAATATGCGGGTGGGGAAACAGTCCATAAAGCATTTCAGGAGAAGATCGCTGAGACAGTGCAAGCCGGTGGGGGGATCTTCTTGCCAGCGATTGACGAAGTAACAATCCCATTGCAGGGACGTTCCAATTTGACGCATTTAAATTGGCGAGGAGCCCCAATATTGAGCGCTTACCTGGGCGAGCAGCTCGCCGCGCTGACGAATCAAGATGGGATGATGTTCGTCAACAAGCAGAACGGGGATAGCCAGCCATGAATATAACGATTGCGTCATTTGCTGCTTTTATGCTTATTGTAGTCTTGGGTTACAGGCTGCTCTCCGCCCGTTTCAGAAATATCTGGCTGTTCGTGGCTTGCCTGGGATTTCTTATCACTTGGTCCTGGGAATTTGTTGGGATTTTGTTCGTTCTTGGTACGGTCAACTACATTCTCGGCGGGTGGATTGGCGAAGCCAAAGAGGGGAGTAAACGCATTCTTTGGATTGGCATTGCCTTCGATGTGTTCACGTTATTGATATTCAAGTATAGCGACTTCTATATCCCGGAACTCACTGCATTCCTGGCGCGGATTGGCATGGAGAAGGGCAGCGGGGGAATTCAACTGTTGATGCCCATCGGCCTTTCGTTCACGACTGTTCAATTGATCTCTTATCTGGCAGATATTCACAATCGTATCGTGCTTCCGGAAAAGAGATGGCTCAAATTCATCCTTTACGCTCTCTATTTTCCAAAACTATTATCCGGGCCGATTGAACGCGCCAGAGTATTTCTTCCCAAGCTAGATCAGCCTCAACCTCTCTCCGCTGGATCCATTGCCCGCAACTTCAAGCTGATCGTTATCGGTCTGACCCGAAAACTACTATTTGCCGATGTACTCAACGCGCTGATCCCTTCGGCCGCGTTCGTCCAACCACTGACCTATTCGGCCCAAATGCTGCTGACCTGGCTGCTGGCGTATGCTTTCGTCATCTACAATGATTTTGCCGGCTACACCAGCATTGCAAGAGGCGTCAGCGGCTTTCTAGGGATCGAGTTATCCAGCAATTTCAATACACCATATTTTTCTCGAAGCATTGCTGAATTTTGGGAGCGCTGGCACATCAGCCTCTCGAACTGGCTGCGGGATTACATCTTTTTCCCGCTATCGCGCCTCCTGCGAAAAAAGTTTCCGCGTCCAGATCATATAATAAACTTCATCCTGCCGCCGTTGGTCACCATGCTGGTCAGCGGCATGTGGCATGGACTCTCTTTCAGTTTGCTGTTGTGGGGGGGCTTGCATGGCGCGTATTTGATCGTCGAGCGCATTCCAACGCTATGGGCGCCCAAGGTTTTGATGGACGAACGTCCCAAATGGCAGCAGGCCGTTGCTGCGCTCATCACGTTTTCTCTCGCTGTGCTGGCCTGGCTCCCATTTCGCATGGACCCCGTTACTGCGAAACGCTATTTTGCTGGAATAATCCTCCCTTCCCATTGGCTCAAGCCGGATTTTCTGTGGATGAGCGAGGTTTTCAAGGGACACCTTCCCGTCGGCGATGTGTACGGGTGGAACATCCCCGACCCGCGCATCTTCCTGGTGCTCCTGCCTGCCATACTGCTGGACTGGACGCAATACCGTCACAAGAACGAGCTTATCTTTCTGGAGTGGCCGCGCTGGGTACAGGCTGCACTGCTTGCTCTCGTGACCTTAGGCCTGTTCCTGGCCTCATTTGCGGATTCGGCCGCCCCCTTTGTCTACCAGGGATTTTAGAGAGATTCTGCAGTGCGATCACTCCGTGAAAAACAAAAGCTGCGCGCCTTTTCCCTTCAAGGGCGCGCAGCACGGATTTGTTCCAGAGGCAAGAGCAGTTTAGTGATATAGGTAATAACCCTTCAATTCAGCTTGAGCCAGGATGTGGCCTTCCATAGCAGCCTTTACCTCATCCATCGTCGCACCGGCTTGCAGATCGAGGACAGTGTCCAGCGCATAAAGCGTGAAGACATAAAGATGCTTCTCGTCAGTCCCAGGGCAGGGACCACCGTATCCAGCCTGATAAGGTTCTGGGTAATCATTCAAGCCCTGAAGTGAACCGTCTGCCAGAGGAGACTCAGCGGTGACGCCCTCAGGCAATCCGGCAGCAGAAGGCGGGATAAGGATTCTGAAAAACCAACCTCCTGCCACCCAAATGGATAGAACAACGAAGAACATGGTTGCGTGTTATTGTTGAATATACTCCATAAAGTCAGGAAACGCCCTTGTCACATAAACTACTCTACACGTTCGGGCGCATTTTAGTTCGAGCCTATGCGCGCATGATGCTGCGACTGGACATTCACTGGCACGACGCTCTTCCGTCGGGACCAAAACTCTTCGTCGCCAACCATCCGAGCGCCACCGATCCCTTTCTCATTCATCTCGTCTCATCTCAACCGATGAGCGTGATGATCACAGCGAACGCCTTTGCCGTGCCCATGTTTGGGCATTTTCTACGCCAGCTCAAGCAGATTCCGGTTGGCGAAGGAGGAGGCGGGGCTTCATTGGGTGAAGCACGCTGCGCCATCGAGCGAGGCCATTCAGTGGCGATCTTCCCCGAAGGGCAGTTCTCTCCACAGGGAGGCGGTTTTCACCCCCCGCGCAGCGGCGCGGCCCGCCTGGCGTTGGCGACGGGCGTGCCGGTGGTGCCGGTAGGGATCTACCTGCCGCGTGAGCGCAGCGTACGCATCACCTCCGGGATCAGTGGCAAACAAACTTCCGGCTACTGGTATCTACGCGGTCCTTACGGCATTACAGTCGGCCGGCCACTGAATTTTGCGGGGGATATCGAAAACCGTGAAGATGTTCAGAGCGTGTCGCACGCCATCATGCGGCACATTCATTTGCTGGCATACGAAAGCGAGCATCGCACTCGCAGGTGGAAATTGAAGCTGGTTGGTTCGCCGGCATAATGACAATACTGCCTGGCTGTTCCTCGGTCTCCCAAGCTTGCTGTTCCCCGCTTACTTGACTGCCTTTCGTCCTGCCAAAAACGCTTTTTTATTGATTGCGATGTGCTTCTCCGGCACGTGCGCTTTGACGGCCTCCAACCATTCGCCTTCTGGCGTATCCAACAGCGCCGAAAGCGCACCCAGGATGGCGACGTTGGCCGTTTTGGGATTGCCGAGGCTTTCCGCGATCTCTTGACCGTCCACCCAGTGCACCGCGCCGGCCGCGCCGGTTAACGTGGAACGAACCAGCGCGTCGTCCGGATATTTGACATCCCCGGCCTTGACGGTAATCGGCTCGATGGCCTGGTTGTTGACCAGCACGATGCCGCCGGCCCGTAATTGGTCGAGGTAACGGAGAGCTTCCAGTTTTTCGAAGGCCACCAAAATATCCACCTCACCCTTGCCGATGACGGGGGAGAAGACTTGCCCGCCCCAGCGCACGTAGGAGGTCACGCTGCCGCCGCGCTGCGACATGCCGTGTATCTCGGCCTTTTTCGCATCGTATCCCAGCCGGACGCCCAATTCCGCCAGGATGTCGCTAGCCAGGAGCGTGCCTTGCCCGCCCACTCCCACCAGCAGGAAGTTGATATTCTTAAAGGTTTTCTTTTCAGACATGATGATTTCCTCAACCAGCATTTTCGAACCGCGAAGGTCGCCAAGAGCGCTAAGAAAGAATAAATCTTCGCATCCTCTTGCCCCCGTTCTATGGGGGTCGCTCCTTCGCGGTTAATTTTTCATGCTTCTTCCAACGCGCGCATTTGCTCGCGGAACAGGATCGCATCCCGCGGGCAGACCTGGGCGCAGATCTCGCAGCCGGTGCACATCTGCGGGTCAATCTCGGCCAGCGGACGGTTGTATTTGGCATCCATCTTGTCCGATTTCAGGATCGCCGGGCAGCCAATGCGGAAGCAGATCGTGCAGCCGTTGCATTTTTCCTCGACG
>JALHUM010000220.1 GCA_022865905.1 Anaerolineales bacterium
ATGCTCATGGCGCAGGCCGCTATCGCCCAATCCATCGCCACAGCCGCTATGCCGACCTTTGCGACCCAGTACGCCCTCGGCAAAATGGACGAGATACGTGCCTCTTTGGCCGCCACCCTGCGCGGCGTGCTGCTGCTTTCGCTGCCGGCCTCCCTCGGCTTGATCCTGCTGCGGACGCCAATCATCACCGCCATCTACCAGCACGGCAACTTCGACGCCCGCTCGACTCAACTGGTAGCCTGGGCGCTGCTCTGGTACGCGGCCGGCTTGGTTGGGCACTCGCTGCTGGAGGTCCTGGCGCGGGCATTCTACGCCATGCACGATACGAAAACCCCGGTGCTGGTCGGCGCGGTGGCGATGAGCCTGAATGTGGCGCTTAGTTTTTCCTTTTCAGCCTTGTTTACCCGACTGGGCTGGATGCCGCACGGCGGCCTGGCGCTGGCCAATTCCCTGGCCACCGCGCTGGAAGCCGCGACGCTTTTCGTTCTGATGCGCAAACGCTTGAAGGGGATCGAAGGTATGCAGGTTGCGCGAGGCTTTGGCCAGTTCGCGCTGGTAACGCTCGTAATGAGCCTGGCCCTGGTTGCCTGGATGCAATTCACCGGTCAATACCCAGCATGGCTGGAGGCCCTGGGCGGCGTGGCTCTCGGTGGCGCGGTTTATGGCCTCGGCATTTGGGTTTTACGAGTCCCCGAAGTATACAGCCTCACGCAAGCCATACGAAGAAAGTTTATTAGACCCCATTCAGGATGAGAGCAGCTTTCTTTTGCATCGGATTTTCACGAATAACCCTGGAGAATTCGCTCCATTCGGGTCATTCGATGCGAGAATTTAATTACCGCCACAAAAACCACAACAACTGCGTCACTACCAATCCCAAGATGAAACCTCCGAGTGCTTCCAGCGGCGTGTGCCCCAGCACCTCACGCAACTGCTTATCCGAGACCGGATGGCCTCTGAGTAGCTCATCCACCAGGATATTGATCGTCTGAGCATGGATGCCCGCCTGGCGGCGGATGCCGGTGGCATCATAGATCACGACCATGCAGATCACCACTGAAAGCCCAAATAACGGCGTAACGAAGCCCTCATACAAGCCGATGGCATGGGCAGCCGCGACCACCAGCGCCGCGTGGGAGGAGGGCATACCCCCCACGTTGAGCAGCAAAGCCCAATTCCAGCGCCGTGAATGGAAGTAATCCAGCGGGATCTTCAGACTTTGCGCCAACCCCCAGGCAGCCAATGCGCTCCACAGCACATGATTTTGGAAAACAGCCAACATATTCATACTACTCTTCCACGAAATCTATTATCTCTTCGCCGGTCAATTGGCGCACTTTGATCTCCGCCTTTTCGAGCAAACCAGCGCAGCGCTTCGCCAACGCCTGCCCGCGTTCGAAAAGCGCCATCGCCTCATCCAGCGGTCGCTGCTCCGTTTCGAGGGCGGAGACGATGCCTTCCAATTCGGCGAAGGCCTGCTCGTAAGTCATTTCATCAACAGGTTGGGGGTCAACGCTTTTGCTCATGATCGCACCTCTTTATTCATTGAGTAACCCGTACGTCGAACTCGCCATCCATGACGCGCACACTCAGATCGTCGCCAGCTTTTACCGATGATTTGTTGGAGACGATTCTATCTTCCCGCTTATGTGTGACGACCGCGTAGCCTCGACCCAGGACGGCCAGCGGATTCAGCGCGCTCAAGCGGCGTCCCAAACCCTCGAGCTGGCTCCATTCGAGCGCGAGATGATGGGCCTGCGCCGCGTTCCCGCGGCGGGACAGCTCATCCAAACGCTGACGCTCGGTCTGCACCCAGCGCAGTGGCGAGAAGAAGCGCAGGTTGCCCTGCAAGCTATCCAAAAGGCCGCGCTGCCGCTCGAAGAGCGCGGACATGGCGGCCTCGAGGCGGGCGGCGGTTTCGGTCAGGCTGGCCTGCAGATCCAGTATCGTGATGGGTGTCGCCAGTTCGGCCGCCGCAGTCGGCGTGGGGGCGCGCAAATCAGCGGCGAAATCGGCCAGGGTGAAATCGGTCTCGTGGCCTACGCCGGTGATGACCGGCGCCTCGGAAGCGACGACGGCGCGCACCACGCGCTCGTCGTTGAATGCCCACAGGTCTTCGATCGAGCCGCCGCCGCGCGCCAGCAAGATCACGTCGGGATGGGCTACCTGGTTGAGGGTCTGGAGCGCAGCCACCAGTCCGGGCGGGGCTTCGTCGCCTTGCACGGGTGAAGGAGCCAGGATCACACCCGCGAGCGGATAACGCCGTCGCAGGGTGTTCAGCATGTCCCGCAGTGCCGCGCCAGTCGGTGATGTCACGATGCCGATGAGATGGGGC
>JALHUM010000221.1 GCA_022865905.1 Anaerolineales bacterium
CGAAGACGTGGCAGGAGCAGTCAAGGAACTGATTCAGGAAGGCAAGGTTAAGCACTTCGGCCTTTCTGAAGCAGGAGCACAGACAATTCGGCGCGCCCACGCAGTCCAGCCAGTCACGGCAATCCAGAGCGAATACTCGCTGTGGTGGAGAGCCCCTGAAGAGGAAGTGCTGCCTACATGCGAGGAACTTGGGATCGGCTTCGTGCCATTCAGCCCCCTGGGCAGGGGCTATCTCACGGGAAAGATCGACGAAAACACGACCTTCGCCAGTGTTGATATCCGCAGCCGCCTCCCTCGCTATACGCCGGAGGCGCGGAAAGCAAACCGGGCGGTAATTGATCTGCTTGCCAGGATCGGAGAAAAGAAGGGAGCGACACCGGCTCAGATCGCGCTCGCCTGGCTGCTCGCTCAGAAGCCGTGGATTGTTCCAATCCCGGGCAGCCGGAAGCTCGAGCGCCTGGAGGAGAACATCGGCGCACTTGCCGTCGAACTCAAGCCCGACGATCTGAGGGAGATCAAAAGTGCCATTTCAAAGATCACGGTACAAGGGGATCGGTACTCCGCAAAAGAGCAGCAGATGACCGGCCGCTGAGCGAAAAGATGTGTTCTTTGGTTGCATTTCGGTCTCCGCAGCAGTCTGCAAACGTGAGACAAACAACTCGACGGCAAGACCACCGACTGGATGGAAAAGGTTAGCGACGAACAATACCAAGGCTGATTAAGGGCCGAATCCAAGGAAGACAATCATGAGCAAAGTCAACATCTAACACCGGGTTGCAGCCGACGTTGCTCCGCTGCGCTCCGCAACGCGGCTGAACCCGATCGTTGGCCTCAGTTACTTTATCTGTCACCTGTCCGTTGAATTATAGGGCAATGATGACATCTTTACGATCCATCCAGAGGGCAATGGCCGAGATGCCGACCAGCAGAAAGGTCACTTCGAGCAGCACCATCCAAAGCGGGGCAGCGGTATACAGGAGGGGAATGCCGGGTAAAAAGAAAATCCCGATCAAGAGATAGTGCAGGAAATAAAGTACCAGCGGATTCTTTCCCCAAACGACGAGGAATCGCGCCTGCCAGCGGAACCGCGTCGCCAGCCAGTGAAAAACGAGGAACAACAGTGCGCTGATCCCCAGACTTATCAGCACGTACGAGGATGAAACGCGGTTCTTGCTGACCGGCAGGATGAATGCCAATCCAATTCCTGCCCCCAGGACACCGAGTGCGGTCCAAGGAAAAATCCTGCGCCCCCGTCCTTCGTCGTGAAACAAGTCGGCCAGGGCAGTGCCCAGGATGAGCATGGCGGCCCAGTTGAGCGATCCGAACAATCCGCCATGGGGGGAGTGTACGGTCAGGTCGAGCAGGAAGTTATCGAGGATGACCTGATAAACGACCAGAATCCCCACCCCAATCAGCCAGCGGTAGACCGCAGGCAGTTTGATGACCGCCAGCGTCGCCAGCCCCGCCATGCCGATGGTTTGCAGCACACTCCAGTCAATCCCGCTGGTATTCTCACCGATGGCGGTCTCACCCGCCGAGATGGCTGCCCCCAGTCCGAGGATGGCAAGGTAGCGGGTGAAAAAATGGCTGTAGGTCTTGAACGCTCCCTCACGCTCCAGCCTCCGGTGAAAGGACATGCTGAAGGTCAGCCCAACGGCGAAAATGAAGAGCGGGGCAACCAGATCGGGAAAAGTCAGACCGATATCGGGGGCATGTTGCAACCACGCCGGGATGAGCTGCACCCCGCCCAAATAGTTGACAAGCACCATTGTCAGGATGGCAAAGCCACGAAACCGGTCAATGGAAGCAATACGGTTATTTTGCACAGAAACTCCTCGAATCGAATAACGGACATGGTATCACACTGTTACCGACAGGCGGATGGCTAGCGAAACAACTCTACGTCAATGTTAATCATATCATGTCAGAATCGGATGGGTTTGCTTTGACGGCGGCTCATTCCTACGCTATACTATGCCCCATCACTTAACTGGTATTCTATTTGGAGGCCCTAATGTCAGAGTCTAAATTAGCTTATGCAACCATGTTCAACCCGCCGGAGGAGCTGCACATGCGCTACGACGCAGCCCTGGCCAAAGTCAAAGCGGGCCTCGGCGCAGACCACGGCATGTTCATTAACGGTAAAGACGTCTTCACGGCTGAAAAATACGAAAATCGCAACCCGGCGGACATTACTACCTGCCGCTGTACATGCACGAGCAAATCCACACGCTCGTCAAGTAAAATCGGCAGATCATCAGTTAGCGTGCAATGTGACAATCACTTCCGAAGTGACTATCACATTGCCGCCCACTATCAGACATGGAACAACAACCAGAATTCACCACACGCATCGGCACGTTCTTGATCCTGGTCGGCATTGGGCTGCTGTTGGTATTCATCGGCTCGTATCTGGTCAATAAACCCCACTTCGGCTATCTCTTCAGCAGCCTTGTCGTCCTCGCTTTTGGGGTTTATCTCCGCCATCGCGCAAAGCCCCGCCAATCGTCTGGGCGTTTCCGCGTTGTGCGTGGCATATATGGTAAAAGCAAAGAGAGACGGGAACAAAAAAAAAAAAGAAGGAGCGATAATCCGTCTCATCTTCAGTAAATCCTTGACGAGTTGCCCAAATGACAAAACTTATCTCACTTTTCGAAGCCATTTCCAGTTACGTGCATGACGGTGACACGGTCTACACAGCTGGTTTCACGCACCTGATCCCCTTCGCGGCCGGACACGAAATCATCCGCCAGCGTAAACAGGACCTGGTGCTGGCGCGCGCTACCCCCGACCTGGTCTACGACCAGATCGTGGCGGCAGGCTGCGCCCGCAAGGTGATCTTCTCGTACATGGGCAACCCCGGCGTCGGCTCGCTGCGCATCGTGCGCGCCGAGATCGAGGCCGGGGGGCTAGAGTGGGAGGAGTACTCCCACTTCGGCATGATCTCGCGCCTGCAAGCCGGCGCGACCGGTCTGCCCTTCATGCCGATGAACCAGACCGGCGCAGCCGACCTGGAGCGGGCCAACCCGCTCATCCGGCGAGTCACCGATCCATACTCCGGCAAAGAGGTGATCGTCGTCCCTGCGCTCAAGCCGGATGTGGCCATCGTCCACGTGCAGCGCGCCGACAGGGATGGCAACGCCCACCTGTGGGGCATCATCGGCGAGCAGAAGGAGGCCGCTTTTGCTGCCGAGCGCGTCATCGTCACCACCGAGGAGATCGTGGATGAATCCGTTATCCGCTCTGACCCGAACCGCACCTTGATCCCCAGCTTCATCGTGGACGCGGTGTGCCACGTGCCTTATTGCGCCCATCCATCCTATACACAGGGCTACTACGACCGCGACAATGAGTTCTACCTGAAATGGGACAAGACCAGCGAGACGATGGAAGCGGTCAGATCTTATCTCGACGAATGGGTTTATGGCGTCAAAGACCGCGCCGAATACTGGCAGAAACTGGGGCCGGAGGTTCACAACCGGCTGAAGGTCGAGCCGCGCTATAGCGAGGTCGTAAACTACGGCGATTATTAACCACGAATCCACAAATGCTTAAAAAAACTTGTTTTCGTGACTTTGTGACGAACAATCAGCAAGTGAGCATCATCTCCTTTATTGATTTCGGCGGCTCCGGCCCTGCCCTGCACTTCGCCCACGCCAATGGCTACCCGCCGGAGTGTTACCGCCCGCTGCTGACGGGGCTTTCTGCACATTACCACGTTCTGGCCATGCACCAGCGTCCGCTCTGGCCGGACGCCCAGCCTGGTTCGATCAACGATTGGCATCCCCTCACAGATGACCTGTTCCGTTTTCTGCGCAGCACCTACTCGGTCGACGAACGGAATCCCGACCCGGTCATCGGCGTTGGTCACTCGTTGGGTGGAATCGTCACCCTGCGCGCCGCGCTGCGCCAGCCGGAATGCTTCCGTGCCCTGATCCTGATTGACCCGGTGCTTTTTCCGCCGCCCATGATCGCCGCCATGCGCCTGATCCGGGCATTCGGCTTCTCGTACCGGCTGCACCCGCTCGTACAGGGTGCGCTGCGCAGGCGACGGGTCTTCGCGAGCCGCGAGGTTTTGCTGAGGGGCTACCGGCGCAAGTCCATCTTTCGTTATATGGACGATGCCAGCCTGAAGGTCTACGTCGAAGGGTTGACACGCCCACACCCGGATGGTAAATACGAGCTTGTTTACAGCCCGGAATGGGAAGCGCGCATATACGTCACCGGCGTCTGGCGCGACATGGACCTGTGGCGCGACCTGCCCAGACTCAAGCCTCCGTTGCTTATTCTGCGCGGCGCAGAGACGGATACCTTCTGGGCTTCCACCGTTCGCCGCGTTCAGCGAAAATTACCTTCGGCGCAGATTGTCACGCTCGAAAAGGCTACCCACCTCGTGCCACTGGAACGCCCAGCCGAAGTCTCCGCTCTCATCAAAAACTTTACCTCGAACCTTCTCAAATAATCACTTTTCACTTGCTCTGTTGCAAACACAAGTGGATGTGTCGCTGCGAGGAGGCCTGAAAGGCCGACGAAGCAGTCTCCCAGCCCGCGAGTGGATTGCTTCGCCGCCAAAGAGCAGCGGCTCGCAACGACACCAAATCAGTTTTTATGATTGCAACAAGGCATTTATCACTTTTCACTTCCCAGGAGCCTCCATGCCCAATCTTACTTATTCCTCCGCCGAACTCATGATCATCAACGCTGCCCGCCTGCTACGGGATGGCGATGCCGTCTTCGTCGGTGTCGGGCAGCCCAACCTGGCCTGCAACCTGGCCAAACGCACGCACGCCCCCAACCTGGTGATGATCTACGAAGCGGGCGTGATCGGCGCGGAACCGGCGCGCCTGCCGCTCTCGATCGGCGACCCGACGCTGGTCAGCGGTGCGCTCTCGGTGGTCAGCATGTACGACATCTTCTCCCTCTACCTCCAGCGCGGCAACGTGGACGTGGGCTTCCTGGGCGGCGCGCAGATTGATCGCTTTGGCAACATCAACGCCACCCTCATCGGCAGCGACTACACGCATCCGAAGGTACGTTTGCCAGGCTCCGGCGGCTCGCAGGAGATCTCCGCCTGGGCTAACCGCTGCTACATCATGACCCCGCACCAGAAGCGCCGCTTCCCCGAGAAAGTAGATTTCATGACCTCGGCCGGTTATCTGGATGGCAAGGGTGAACGCGAAAAAGCCGGCCTGCGTGGCAAAGGCCCGCTCGCGGTGGTGACCGACCTCGGCATCCTCGAACCTGACGAGACCAGCGAACTGGTCCTCACCGCACTGCATCCAGACAAGAACGCGCAGGAGGCCATAGACAACACCGGCTGGCCGCTGAAAGTGGCAGATAATTTACGAACCACCGAACCAATCACAGAAAAGGAGCTCGGGATTTTACGCGAGGAATTGGATCCTACGGGGATATACCTGAAAGGCGGCGGCTAACAGACAGCTAATCTCAGATAGCCGATGGCAGAAGGCCGATAGCCGTTGGCTGATAGCTGA
>JALHUM010000222.1 GCA_022865905.1 Anaerolineales bacterium
AGGATATGATGCCAACCGCAGCGCCTTTTTCGAATCCAAAGGCTACACCGTATTACGTTTCTGGAACTCAGATGTGATGAACAATATTGAGGCTGTGATGAGCGTGATCTTGGGTCAACTTGCGAGTAGCGAGGAAGATAAATAGCTTTTTATTGTATAGTCTGATGACCTACCCCCCTGTGGTCCCCCCATTTCAGAACCAGAAATGGGGGGAGGAGGAGGTATGCCCCCCTGCGGTCGCCCCATTTCGAAACCAGAAATGGGGGGAGGAGGTGGACTGCCCCCCTGTGGTCGCCCCATTTCGAAACCGGAAATGGGGGACGAGGAGGACTGCCCCCCTGTGGTCATCCCATTTCAGAACCAGAAATGGGGGGACGAGGAGGACTGCCACCCTACGATGGATGCGCTGCAAGGGATCGTCCGTTTGGGGGTGAGCCAGTTCAGCCGATCCATGCTCCGCTCCACGGCGGCAGGGAGAGGGTGAGTTTCCCGCCTGAGACTGTGTACCGGCTATTATCCATCAGATTGTGGACAACGCGCCCGTTTGCCCATTGGAGAGGGGTTATCGGGATTTCCACATTTTGTTGGTGGGGCGCGGCATTCATCGCCACGACGACCTTCTCTTCCCCCAGCGTGCGTGTAAAAACGTAATGCCCGTTGGTATAGTCCGCGAGCAGGCGCTGGAAGTCGCCCCGGCGCAGGCTCGGATAACGTTTGCGCAGGGCGATCAGCGCCTTGACCCACTGGTACAACTCCATGTTCCAGCTACTTTGATCCCATGGGAAGGCGCGCCGTGAGTCGGGGTCTTTCTCGCCTTCCAGGCCGATCTCGTCGCCGTAATAGATGGCCGGTGCGCCCGGGTAGGCGAACTGGAACAAGAAAGCCAGTTTGGCTTTTTCGGTGCTGCGCTCCACTTTAGTGAACAGGCGCTCGGTATCGTGCGAGCTGAGTGGAAGGTACATAGCGTAGACGTTCTCGCGCGGATAGCTCTTCAGCAGCCCCTCGGCCTTTTCGACGAAATGAGGCATATCCAGCGTGCCAGCGTAAAGCAGGCGCAGGAGGGCATCACGCAGCGGGTAGTTCATCAGGCCGTCGAAGTGGCTGTCGTTCGCCCAGCGCGGATCGGGCGTCCAGATTTCGCCGGCCAGGTAGGCATCGCGGTTGGCGGATTTGACAGTGTGGCGGAACTCTTCCCAGAAGGCGTCGTCATCTATTTCGTTGGGCACGTCCAACCGCCAGCCGTCCGCACCCTGTTCGATCCAGTAGCGCGCCACGTCGAAAATGTATTGGCGCACCTGTGGGCTCTTCGTATTGAACTTGGGCAGGCTCTTGAACTTCCACCAGGCCAGGTAATTCTCCGCCTCGCCTGGCGTGTAGGCATCCAGCGGGAAGCTTTTGACATGGAACCAGTCTTTGTAGGGTGAATTTTCGCCGTTTTCGAGCAGATCGGAAAAAGCGAAGAAGCCGCGTCCACAGTGATTGAAGACGCCATCCAGGATGACGCGCACGTTGTTGCGGTGGGCGGTAGCCAGCAGGGCGCGGAAATCGTCCAGGTTGCCCAGCTTCGGGTCAATCTTGAAGTAATCGGTCGTATTGTAACGGTGTGTGGACGAGGCCTGGAAAATCGGCGTCAGGTAGAGGGCGGTGATGCCCAGTTCCAGCAGATAGTCGAAGCGCCGCAGGATGCCGCGCAGGTCGCCGCCCTGGAAGCCATGGATTGTAGGCGGACTTCCCCAGGGCTGCACGTTGGGCGGATCGTTGACCGGGTCGCCGTTGGCAAAGCGGTCGGGGAAGATTTCGTAGAATATGGCGTCTTGGACCCAGTATGGTGTAGTCATATAGTCGGATAGTCTCGTAATCGGATAGTCGTGTGGTCAAGTGGGCAGACGGGGAAATTTGCAATCCGAAATCTGAAATCGAATCAACCTGCTATCGAAATCCCGATCAGTTTGCCAACGCCGTAGACCAGCCCTGCGGCGGCCAGGCCGATGATCACCTGTCTGAAGCCGGAATACCACACGTTCTTGCCGGTCAGCAGCGTGATGGCCGCGCCCACCAGGAAGAGACCGATGGCGCTGACGCCCAGGCTGACGAAGACGGCAGTCAACCCGCTCAGGAAAACGTATGGCAGAATGGGGAAGATTGCACCCAGAGCGAACAGGAAAAACGAGGTAAAGGCGGCCTCGTAGGCTGAACCGCCCAATTCTTCGGGGTCAATGCCCAATTCCTCGCGCGAGAGCGTATCCAGGATGCTGTCGCGGTCGGCCATCATGTGGGCGGCCATTTCGCGGGCGCGCTCTTCGGGCAAGCCCTTGGATTGGTAGATGAGCGCCAGTTCTTCCTGCTCTTCCTCGGGGGTATGTTCGATCTCTTCGGCTTCGATCTTGATCTGGTGTTCATAAAGCTCGCGTGAACTCTGCACCGAGAGCCACTCGCCCAGGGCCATCGAACCGGCTCCGGCCAGCAGACCGGCGATGCCGGCAATGAGCACATCGAGACGGGTGAGATTGGCCCCCGCCACGCCCATTACCAGGCTGAGGATGGATACCAGCCCGTCATTCGCGCCCAGGACGGCGGCGCGCAAGGCGTTGCCTCCGCTGGCGCGGTGACGCCCTTCCATCTGGGCGACGACCCCGCCGGAGACTCCGCCCTTCCCGCCGGTGACCAGAGACAACATGCGGGCGTGGGATTTTTCGTCGCCGGAGAGCGCACCGGTCTCAGCCTCTGGTTGGCCGTCGTAAGCGCGGCTGTCGGCTTCCTCG
>JALHUM010000223.1 GCA_022865905.1 Anaerolineales bacterium
AGCCGATTGGTTGGTCATGGCGTTGGCAATGATGGTGGGATAGTCAACCGCGATGACAATGGCCTTGCGGACCGCAAGCTGGTCCAAACCGTAGGAATTCAGATTGTAGAAGGCAGTCGGGAGGCTGGCGCCAATGCCATAAGGAGCATCGGGAAGGTAGGTGGAGATGGGCAGGTTATAGAAGAGCCACAAATTCTGAACATTGGCAATGTACTCCTGGCTGACATCCACATTACCGGCTTTAAAAGCAGCAAAACTGGCGTTGCTATCGGCATAGATGATGTGCGCCAAGTACTTCGGAGCTGGCAGCTTGCCCCACATGGAAGCATCCTGACCCCAGTAGTTATCATCACGAATGAGGACAACTTTCGTATCGTCAGCGAAGAATTTGTGATAGGGACCGGAGTAAACGACGTCGTCAGCGGTATCGTTTAGTAAAGCAGTAGCATCGCCGCCGGTGCGCGCTTCCAGTGTTTGGGTCCATGCTTTCTGGATGACATAGTTGCTGCTCAGGTAAGCAGCGACCATCAGGGGATTGACAGCTTTGCCGTGCCCATCCAGTTTGGCCCTGACCAGGACCGTCTGAGCATCAACAGCTTCAATGGTATCGATGTAATCTTGATAGCCAAGGCCGACAGCGGTTCCGTACTTAACATTGGTAGCCCAGGTATAGGCAACGTCATCAGCGGTCACCGGAGTACCATCGCTCCAATGTGCGGCAGCTTTGAGCTTGAAGGTGATCATAGTCATATAGGTGTTCCATGACCAGGGACCATCCGCCAGCAGAGGATATTGCTGGCCGTCGAGCATGTCATACAGGTACGGGGTTTCGAACATGATGACACGGGCGTTGTCCTGCTGGGCGATAGCCATCGCGTTATTGCAGCCGGAAGAGTACGGATTCCAACAAACAACCGAACCCCACTGTTGACCATTGAAGTACAGTGTCAAAGCGCGCGGGAGCGCTCCGCTGGGCGCTAGACTCGGCTCTACAGGCTCTGCAGGCTCCGTGGCATGCGCCGTGTAAGTGGGACTCAGCGGTAAGATCAAAAAAGACGCGAGCAAAAAGAGACGCAAAAAGATCGTAATTGGGGTGTGTTTTGTCTTGATGGTATTCATTTCATCCTCCTGTGAAAATCCAAGTTGCTGATTAGATGCCGAAGGGCGGAGACTCGTCACCGGTGGGGTCGGACAGTCTCCCATGGACAGCCTAGCTTGCTGGAATGTTACCCCTTGTGAAAGGTTGCACCAACAACATCATTATACAACTTCCAATGATCGAATTCAATAAGTAATCCATGGGGTGTTTGTAACATCAGCGGTCGGCTTCAGCGAGTGGTTAGGCAACCCTCCCCCGCTCTCTCAGGCATGACGCTAAGCTGTGGTCATCGCATACCAGGTTTTCTGGCCTTGAGCGTGAACAAGAGCGGTAACTTCCTGGCATACTGCGGAAAATGAAACCATCGCTCCGAATAATTCACCATGCTGGGGAAGCGTTTGAAAAACAGGCGCTCATATTCATTGAAAGATTCAAGGTGTAACCCTGCCTTGAGTAACGCATTGAGAATATCACTGAGGGACCAGTCCCATTCGTATGACGGATGCTGAGGAACATACGTATCATCGGCATAATCCGGATCACTGCCATCCCACAAGGTAGGTTCCGACGTATGAAAATAAGGATGAGTGATGGTTAACTCTCCCGGCTTCGTGTCATCAAAGATATTGCAAATGGGATGCGACTCCATGATATAGAAGATGCCCTCCGATTTCAGAAAATGCGCAATAATCTGCGCCCATTCGTCTAGATCCCTCAACCAGCATAACACACCTCTCGACGTATATACAATATCAAATTGCTCATGGAGGATCGTTCGTAACTTATACACATTGGCAAGAAGAAAGGTCGCCTCCAGCTGCAACTCCTGCTGTAATTGCCTCGCACAGGCAATCGATTGGGCTGAGAAATCTACCCCGGTGACTAGAGCGCCTTGCCGTGCCCACGACAGGGTGTCGGTACCAATATGGCATTGAAGATGCAGAAGCGTCTTTCCATTGACATCTCCGATTTCTCGCAGCTCGATCTCATCAAGAACGATTCCTCCTTCTTTGAGAATATCCACCTCCCTATACGACTTAACATGAATAGGGGCGATTTCATCCCAGAGCTCTTCGTTGCATTTTTCAGCCTTTTTATAGGTATTCTCCATAGTCGTTTCCTCTCTTCTTCTGGTAGCCATGACCGTCCACGAGGTTGCCTAACGGATTGGCTTCGCGACATAGTCCCCGCCTGCACCCCGAAGGGGCGGAGGGGAAGCACCCCTGGAGCGTAGCGGACGGGGCAGCGGCAGGGGGGATGGCAGGATTTTTTCATTCTCGCGCTTTTTTGCGGCCGAGGCACCCTACCCTTTCCGCACGCCAGCCAGGTCAGCTGCAGCGAGTTGTTAGCCGCCGTTCAGAGAGCGACATTGGATGGTCACTTGGTCTAATTGGTCTTACTGTCGTAATTATCAGACTGGTTGATTTTAGAACGAGTTGAGAAGTGGGTCAAGTGTAAAAAAAGATATGGGATGGGCAAGTGGTCATCTCTTGATTTGAGAGCATGTAGTATACTCATCTTATGAATAATGCCACATCCTATTCAACCTGGGTGGAAATTGATCTTGAGGCGATCCAGAATAACGTCCAGTGGTTCCAAAACTTCAGCGGTGTGGATGTGATGGCGGTCGTAAAGGCCAATGCCTATGGTCACGGCATGATCCCGGTGGCGCGAGCAGCGCTACAAGCCGGGGCTAGTTGGTGCGGGGTAGCCAGGATCGAAGAAGCAATCGAACTACGCGCCGCTGGTCTGAATAGCCCGATCCTGGTGATGGGCTATACGCCGCCGGATCGGATGGAGAAAGCTGTCGCACAGGGAATTTCAATGGCCGTCTGGCATCCCGGCCAGATTGACCTGGCCGCCTCTGCGGCGAAGGCGATCGGCAGTTCAGCTCGGTTACATCTCAAAGTTGACACCGGGATGAGCAGGCTAGGGATCCAACCAGAAATGGTGCACAGATTAGCTCAAAAATTGGCGGAGACACCCGGCGTGACCTTCGAGGGTCTGTTTACGCACTTTGCCCGCGCCGACGAAGCCGATCCTGCCCCAACCGATGCCCAAGAGTTGCATTTTCAAAATGTAATCGAACAATTGGAGAAAAACGGCCTGCGCCCGTCTGTGGTCCACGCGGCCAATTCGGCCGCAAGCCTGACGCGTCCCAGCGCGCACTTCGACCTGATGCGGGTCGGGATTGCCATGTACGGCCTGCACCCCTCCGATGAATGTTCGCTGCCGGGGGCGGTCCGTGCAGCGTTGACCTGGAAAGCCGTGCTGAGCCAGGTCAAAGTGCTGCCTCCGGGCCGAGGGGTCAGCTATGGGCACATTTACACGACCCGCAGCCAGGAACAGATTGCCACGGTCCCGGTTGGATACGCGGATGGATTCCGCCGTACCCTGGGAAACCAGGTGCTTGTCGCGGGGAAGCGGGTACCGGTCGTCGGACGCGTGAGCATGGACCAGATTATGATACAGCTGGACGAGGTTCCAGGAGCCAGGGCCGGGGACGAAGTGGTGCTGATCGGGCAGCAGGGCGAGGCTCGCATGACCGCCGAAGACGTGGCCAAGATTTGGGGGACGATCAACTACGAAGTAACCTGCGCCATCAGCGCGAGGGTGCCGCGCGTTTATTTGCACGAAACAGCTTGGGTCACCCACCCAGATAGGCAGCTTTGACACTCGGTTTATCCATCAAATCCTTTGCCATTCCCGCAATGGTGATGCGGCCGGTTTCGAGCACATAACCGCGGTGCGCCAGTTTCAGGGCCTGGCGGGCATTCTGCTCGACCAGCAGGATCGTCGTTCCGGTGGCATTGATCTCGCGCAAAGTCTGGAAGATCTCTCGCACCAGCACGGGCGCCAGCCCCATCGAAGGCTCATCTAACAGCATACGTCGGCCGGCTGGTATTGCTGAAAAAGGGGGGAGTTCTCGGGAATCGCCTGCGCAGTATGGCAAAAGCGCCGAGGCAACCAGAGCCTCCGCGCTTTTGATATGTTCATCTTTCAAGAATATGCACCAGAGATTAATTTGCGCCCAGGTATGATTTCTGTACCATGGGGTCTTCTTTCAACTTTGCTGATGTATCGTGAAGGATGATCTCGCCGGTCTGGAGCACGTATCCGCGGTGAGCGATCGAGAGTGCCATACGGGCATTTTGCTCCACGAGCAGAATGGTCGTGCCCTGTTTATTCAATTCGACGATGGTCTCGAAGATCTGTTCCACCAGGATCGGGGACAGACCCATGGAGGGTTCATCCAGCAGCATGATGCGCGGGTGGGCCATCATGGCGCGCCCAATCGCCAGCATCTGTTGTTCTCCGCCGGAGAGGGTACCGCCTTTTTGATTGATGCGTTCCTTCAGGCGCGGGAAAAGCTTGAAGACCCATACAAAATCCTGCGCAATCCCGGCTTGGTCCTTGCGGGTGTAGGCGCCCATCTCCAGGTTTTCCTGGACAGTCATGCGCGGAAAGATCAGGCGGCCTTCGGGGCTTTGTGAAATCCCTCGTTCGACAATCTTGTGCGGAGGAAGTTTCTCCAGCGCTTCACCTTCGAGCAGAATGGTACCCTTTTTAGGGCGAAGAATTCCATGAATGGTGCGCAGCATGGTGCTTTTACCCGCGCCGTTGGAGCCAATCACGGTGACGATCTCGCCCTCGGCGACCGTCATGGAAACGCCTTTCAGCGCATGGATGTTGCCGTAATAAGTGTGGACTTCCATTAGTTCGAGCATTTTATTTTTCCGCGCTTCCTTTTCCGAGGTAGGCTTCAATCACCCGTGGATTCTTCTGCACTTCGGCGGGTGTGCCCTCGGCAATTTTCTCGCCATGGTCCAACACGGTTACCCGGTCCGAGATGCCCATGACCACACGCATGTGATGCTCAATGAGCAGGATGGTCAAGTCCAGTTCGGAACGCAGGCGGTGAATGAAGGCTGTCAGATCAGCGGTTTCATTGGGGTTCATGCCCGCAGTGGGTTCATCGAGCAGCAGGAATTTCGGTTCGGTGGCCAGGGCGCGGGAAATTTCCAGACGGCGCTGCAAACCATAGGGGAGGTTTTTTGCAGTGACCTCCGCGTCTGTCCGCTTCAGACCAACGAATTCCAACATATCCAGGGCTTTAGCCCTTGCGTTGGCCTCTTCTTTCAGCATGCCAGGAGTGTGAAGAATCTGGTGGATGAAGTTGGATTTTAGACGGCAATGCTCCCCGACCAGTACATTGTCAACCGCGGACATGTTTCCGAAAAGGCGAATGTTTTGGAAGGTACGGGCAATCCCCATCGCGGTGATCTTGAAGACCTTCATGCCGGTCAGGTCAGTGTTGTCGAAGTACATTTCACCTTCGGTGGGTGGATAGATGCCGGTGATCATATTGAAGAAAGTGGTTTTGCCTGCGCCGTTGGGGCCGATCAACCCGGCGATCATCCCTTTATGGACCACGAAGTCCACATTGCTGACGGCAGTCAACCCGCCAAAGCGTTTTGTGATTTGTCTGGCTTCAAAGAATTCCATGGTGACTCTCTTTAATTTTTGACCGCTTTTTCGACGGCGCTGGTTTCTTCTTCGGCGTGCATTTCGGCGCGAATTTGGGCGCTGGGGATTATACCCTCCGGGCGGAGCGCCATCATGATCACCAGCGTCAACCCAAAGAGCATGTAGCGATAGAGGATGGGGTTGGCGTTTTGCGCAACGGCCGACTGCAAAGTGTGGTTGGAGGCCAGCGCAG
>JALHUM010000027.1 GCA_022865905.1 Anaerolineales bacterium
GCGGTCGCCGCCGATGGAGACACCCAGAATGCCCGGGGCGCAGCCTTGACCCTGGGCCTTGTGGACCGCGTCCAGGACGACTTTGCGCACCCCGGCCAGGTCGCGGCCGGCCCCGAGGCAGTTATCGGGCAGGGAGTACTGCGCCCCAACGTTCTCGCAACCGCCGCCCTTGAGCATCAGTTCGATGGTCAGCCCCCCGCCTTCGACTTCTTCGAAATGGATGTAGGGGAAGTCGTCGCCGCCCAGGTTGTTGCCGCTGTTCTTATCGTAGACCGCATCCACAGCGTTCGGACGCATGTAGGATTTCTTGGTGGCCTCGGCTAGCGCCTTGCGGATCTGCTGCTTGAGTTTCAGCGTGCTCCAGCCTGCGGGGTACTTTGACGTAGAAGATGGGCGTGCCGGTATCCTGGCAGATGGGCGAGGAATTCTTGCGTGAGAGTTCCACGTTCTTGAGGATGGCCTCCAGCGCGCCGCGGAGCCGGGGGCTTCCTTCTCAACCTTCTCGCGCAGCGATTTTTCCACATCCGGCGGCAGGTCCGAAGAAGTGCGGCGGATGAGTTCGAGGACTTCGTTGGTCAGTTCTCGCATGGTGCCTCCACAATCTAATAAACTGCGATATACCCCTGCTTTTCCAGGTAAGCCATGATCTTGTGGGCGTTTTCTTCAGGGGTAAAGTCCACGGTGTCGAGCGTGATCTCAGGGTTGACCGGCGACTCGTAAGGATCGTCCACGCCGGTGAAGCCTTTGATCTCACCCCGGTGCGCCCGTGCATACATACCTTTAATATCGCGCTGTTCGCATACCTCGATGGGGGTATCCACAAAAACTTCGATAAAGCGACCATCACCTACCATTTTCCGGTTCTCGTTACGGGCGGCGCGATAGGGACTGACGGCCGCACAAATGGCGATACCGTTATGGCGTACGATCTCGCTGGCGACAAAGCCGATGCGTAGGATATTGGTGTCGCGATCCTCTTTGCTGAAACCCAGACCTTTGGACAGGTGCGTGCGCACGACGTCGCCGTCCAAGACGGTCACCTGGCGGCCATGCTCCATCAGTAAGGAGGTCAGGATCTCGGCGGTGGTCGTCTTGCCTGATCCGCTCAGGCCGGTGAACCAGATGCAAAAGCCCTGTTTTTGGCGGGCGGGATACACCTCGGCCAGGATTTCGCTGGTCTCCTTGCGCGTGAACCATTCCGGCAGGGGTTTGCCCTTTGCCAGGTAATCCTCGCGCACCTGCGTACCGGAGATGTTCGCCACGCGCGCGCCCGCCGGCACCTTATCGGCTTCCACATAAATTTCCTTGTCAGGCAGGTAAACCAGCTCCTGGAAGGGAACAGGCGTGACGCCGATTTCTTCGGCGTGCTGTTCGAGCAGTTCCTGGGCTGCGTAAGGCCCATAGAAGGGCTTGCCGGTGCTGTCTTTGCCCGGCCCGGCGTGGTCTCGACCGATGATGAAGTGGGTCGCGCCGTGGTTGCGGCGGATGATGGCGTGCCACAAGGCCTCGCGCGGCCCGGCCAGGCGCATGGCCAGGGGCAATAGGCTGAGCAGCGTCCGGTCTGGATCATAATATTTCTCGACCAGGGTTTTGTAGATGCGAACACGCGTGTAATGGTCAACATCGCCGGGCTTGGTTAGCCCGACCACCGGGTGGATCAGCAGGCTACCGCCAATCGCCTCGGCGGCGCGCCTGGTCAATTCCTCGTGGATGCGGTGCATCGGGTTGCGTGTCTGGAAAGCGACGGCTTTCTCGTATCCCATCCTCGACAGCAGGGCGCGGACTTCGGCCGGCGTGCGGCGCAACTCGACGAAGTCGAAATAGCGCGGCAGGTTGATTAACTGAAGCCTGCCGGAGATGCACACCTTTCCCCACGTGCTCATCTCGGAGACGAGGGGATGGCGATTATCTGTGGTTCCTAATACGAGGGTTGCCTCTGTGTTTGCATCCCAAAGGGAGGTTTCCTCCAGTTCCATGATCGCGATGATGTTATTACTAGCGTCTCTCAGCACGATCCGGTCGCCGGCGGATTTGAGAGACTGCTCATCGGCGGTCAGCGTGATGGGAAGGGGGAAGAGTACGCCGTTTACTAGGCGCATTTCGTTCATCACGCGCTCGTAATCAGCTTTTCCCATGAAACGATCCAGAGGGGAAAAGCCGCCGGTCGCCAGCAGCTCGAGGTCGCAAAGGGCGCGGGCGGAAATCTGGATAGAGGGCAAGTAGTTGGCCTGGGCAATCAACTCCTGACGGGCATCGCCTGTGGCAAGCAAATCAACTAATGCCTCACCACCATAGGGGGGGATCAATTCAGCGCCACTGACGCCATTGTCGTTTATTGGTTCCAACATGATTTTCTCCAAATATTAGAATTGCCCTTCCAGGTAAGCACGCGTGCGTTCCTGGCGGGGATGTTCAAAGACTTCATGGGCAAGCCCACATTCTACCACCTCTCCCAAGTACATAAATACCACATAATCTGCCAATCGTTTGGCCTGGCGCAGGATGTGGGTCACCAGCACGATGGTATATTCTTTTTTTAGGTCGAGCAGGCGTTTTTCGATGTGTTGGGCGGAGATGGGATCCAGGGCTGAGGTCGGCTCGTCTCCCAGGATGATCTCGGGCTGGACGGCCAAGCCACGCGCCAGGCACAGCCGCTGTTGCTGGCCGATGGAAAGCCCGGCAGCCGGTTCATGCAGGCGGTCTTTGACCTCATCCCAAAGCCCGGAGAGTTCCAGGTAATGGCGCACGGCCTGCTTGTATTCCTGCTTGTTTTTCTTCATCTGGTGGATGCGCAGTCCGTAGGCGACATTCTCATAAATGGACATCGGCAACGGCGAGGGGCGTTGTGCCAGCAGTCCAACAACCTTGCGGACCTCGGTCACGTCCACGTCGCGGGTGTAGATATCCTGGTCGTCCACCAGCACCAACCCTGTGATGCGCGCCCCGTCGGTCAGCTCGAGGAAGCGGTTGAGACACTTGAGCAGGGTCGTCTTTCCGCATCCCGAAGGGCCCATGATGACCGTGATCTGTTTGTGTGGAATTTCAATGTTTATGTTCTTCAGCGCTTGCGCACTGTCGTAAAAGGCGTTCAGGTTGCGAACCTGGATGTGGGTATCCATAGGGTTACTAGTTTCTTGTGAATAGGTGCTCGTTATTTCACCGAAAACTTCCCAACCCGCGCCGCGATCCAACGCGAGCCGAGGCTGATGACCAGAACAATGATGGTCAGGATCAGGGCCGAGGCGTAACCGCGTTGCTGAACTTCCGGGAAGGGTGTGCCCAATTGGAAATACACGGCCAAGGGTAAGGATGCGGCGGGGCGCATCAACGAAGTGGGAATGTTATCCGTGTAGCCCGCCGTAAATAAAACGGAGGCCGCGTCCCCGATCCCGCGCCCAAAGCCCAGCAAAATGGCCGTGATAATGCCCGGCATCATCTGGCGGATGACCACCCGCGAGGCGGTTTCCAGTTTGGTGGAACCCAGCGCCAGGGCGGCGTGTTCGAGGTCGGCTGGCATGCGGCGGATGACTTCGTCCATGGCGCGGGTCATAATCGGCAGTTCGATCAGGGCCAGGACAACTATCCCGCCCAAAAGCGAGGCGCGCATGCCGAGCGCCAGCATAATGGTGAAACCAAATGCGCCATAGACGATGGAGGGGATGCCCCATAGCACGTCGAGCGAGAGGCGTACGGAGTGACCCCAGCGCGATTCGCCCAGATAGATTTCGAGATACAGCGCCAACGGCAGGCTGAAGATCAGCGCCACGAATGTGCCGCCGCCTGCCAGGTAGAGCGAACCGATGATGGCGTTCAGAATGCCGCCTTCCTTGCCGAGGTAAAAGCCGCCTTTGGGAGTCTGGGTGAGCATATCCCAGGTGAGGGCGGGCAGGCCTTTGACCAGCACCGTCCACAAAATCAGGCCGAGACTGCCCGCCACGACCGCAAACGAGAGAAGCATGAAGCCTTTGGCGATGGCTTCGGTGATGTGTCTTCGGGAGAAACCAGGTTTCTTTGAGAAACCTGGTTTCTGAGGTTGTTCTTTCATACCCAGTTCTTTCCCAACATGCGTTGCAATACCAGCGTGGATGCAATGTTGAAGATCAGGATGATGACCAGCAACATGAGCGCCGCACCGAGCAGGGCGGCGTCGTAAAGCGGAATGGACATCATCTCGCCGTAGTTGTTGGCGATCAGCGCCGGGAGCGGGTAGGCTGCATCGAAAATGGACTTCGGCACCTGCGGAACATTCCCGACCACCATCAATACGGCCATGGTTTCGCCGAGCGCGCGCGAGGTTCCCAGTACGATGCCTGCGATAACGCCGGGCAGGGTCTGGCGTAGAATGATGTGGCGAATGGTCTGCCAGTGTGTTGCGCCCAATCCCAGCGAAGCATGGCGCAAACCTTCGGGAACCGTCCTCAGCACTTCGTAAATCACGGCGATGATGAACGGCGCGATCATCACGGCTAGCACGATACCTCCCGAGAGAATGCTGAAACCGGTCGGCTGGTTCGACGCAAACAGCGGGATGAACCCCAGCCAGCGGTCGAAGGCCGGGCGAAGAGTATTTCCCACCAGCGGTACGATGACGATCATGCCCCAAACGCCGTACACCACCGACGGGATGGCCGCCAGCAGGTCGAGCAGGGGTTTCATCATGGCGCGTATCGAGGCGCGGGCGTACTCCGAAAGATAAATGGCGGTCAGGAGGCAGGGCGGGATCGCCAGCCCCACGCCGACCGCCGTCACCCAGAAGGTGCCGGTGATGAACGGCCAAAAGCCGAACTGGCCTTTCATCGGCTTCCAGACAGTACCAGATATAAGTTCCCACAGCGAATGTTGCTGGAGAATCGGCCAGGTGCGCACGAACAGCGCCACCGTTACTGCGATGACCAGCACGACCGGAATGATCGAGAGCACAAAGAATACCCGCCCGGCGGTTTTTTCCTGCCCTTGTCTGGACGGTAGGGAAGGCCGGAAAATCCGGCCTTCTTTTGTGAGATTTTCCAGGTTGAGATTTTTCAGAGCCTGTTCTGCCATTACTTGACCTTGTTCAGCGACTCCGCCAATTGTTCGGGGGGCAGTTGGACGTAACCCGCCTCGCCGACAAACTGCTGGCCATCGGTCAAAATCCACCGGATGAAAACCTGCACTAAGCCAGACGGTTTGTCCTTGGTGACGACATTGAGCGGGCGTGCCGGGGGCGAGGGATATTTGCCGGTGGCAACCGCCTGCATGGCTTCGGGCATGGTTTCGTATAATTCATCGGCGTCGGCCTGGCTATTGTTGTTGATGTCAATCGGCGCCACCACCGCGCCGGTCACAGGTTGGCCGGAGGCCAGGTCGTAGGCATAACCCAGGTTGTTGAAGCCGATTCCGAGCGGGTCTTTGATAACCGCATCGAGCAACCCTGGGTCACCGTTGACGCCTATGCCGAGCAAGTCTTCCTGCAATTTGCCGAGGAACTTGGCCCACATTTCAGGCGCGCCGGCTGCATCGGAACGAGTATAGACGTGGATTTCGTCCGTGATTTCGGGCTTGCCGACAACCTGGCCCCAGGTGGTGATCTCGCCGGTGATGTAGATCTTGACGAAAGTTTCCTGCGTGATGCCTTTGGCGAGAATATCGCTCAGGACCGGGTTATTGGCATTGACGGTTGGGAAAACAGCATCCTTGACAACCGCGACGCCGTATGCGCCTTGCGCCTCTTCTTCGGGTTTGATCGAGCGGGAAACCATCCCGATATCCACTGCGCCCGAGACGGCATCCGTCATGCCTTTGCCCGCGCCGCCGGCGGAAATGTCGAATTGCACGCCCGGGTTGATCGTCTGGAATTCCTCGGCCCAGCGCTGCATCATCGGATAAAGTGCAAATGCGCCGGATATGGTGATTGTCCCCTCGAGCTGGCCGGTTTGTTGGGTGCTTGGCTTTTGTGAGCAGGCACTGAAAGGTAAGATCAACATGAAAACGACGAGTAGAACCAATCTAAAGCGATAGATTTTATTCATGGCCTGTTTCTCCCTTTTGGCTGAAGTTCCGCGCCGCATCAACACGCTCGACCACACTTGCCAGGGTCGTGTGATCGAGGATTTCTGCGATAGCGTTGCGCACATCCAGCATGACCATTCGCAGGCCGCAGGTCTGGATATCCGGGCAGTCGCATGGCTCGTAAGCTGTCTGGCTGACACAGCGGATGGGCGCGAGTGGCCCATCCAATACGCGAACGATCTGGCCTATGAGAATTTCGTCAGCGGGCTTTGCAAGGCAATAGCCTCCCCCGGCGCCTTGCTTGCTGCGTACAATGCCAGAGTTTTTCAGGGTGAGCAGGATTTGTTCCAGGAATTTGAGCGGGATCTGCTGCCGCTCGGCGATATCCTTGATCTGGACGACGGTATGACCGTTATCCTGCGTGCGCAATTCACCGGCCAGATCTATCAAGGCGCGCAACCCGTATTCACCGCGTTTTGAGAGTCTCATCGTTTACTTGAAAGTATACTAATTCTATATAGTCTATGGGCGAATAATAGTACAAAGGAGGTGTATTGTCAAGTATTCGACCAGCCTGCCACTTGTACCTCCGAGTGCTTGTACTGGCGTGCAGTGCCTGGATAGCGTTTGAGGCACACGCCTTGTCTTCTGGTTTTGTTCCACTTGTACAAGATCGCTGACGGCAAGCGCGTGACGAAGCCGGGATGTTTCACTAGATATGTCATTATTTTACGAGAGATTCCATGTCAAGCGGGTACGATTTGGGCAGCGAGCTATAAATGCTCCTTCCGTATCGAGGATTTACTGCAAACAACGCCGTACTTGAAAGTCCACTATACGGAAAGCATGTTGCAGGTAAGGCAACAACGCATCAATAGATTATCATGACTCGCCCATTCTCACCTCCATCATATTTTGATTTCTAAGGAATATTCAATTTGCTAACTTTGAGACATATCTCATCCCCTTTCTCTAAAACTATTTTCACCAAATTTATGTGATCAGAGCAAATACCCCTGTAAGTCCTGCACGGCCCTATATAGAATCTGTTTCGCAACTCATTTTCATCCGCCCTCAACGGCTCCGGGATTGGCTATTCTGCCCTCACATACTGCACAAGATAACGATATTCAACAAAGCTTCTAAAGGAGGCGGTTCGAGGTAGTCTTTGAAATTCCTCCAAGTTGGAGAAAGCTTTTGCTGGTGCAGATTTGGTGCAAATGCCCTGGACAGGATGTCTCAATGCAAGCTGCGGGGGTTTGGGCGAAAGTGTGGCTGTAATAAATCCGATTAATGGTGCGCTTATAGATTCTACACCTCCACACACTTGGGATCCTTGTGTAAATGAAGTATTCAGCGGAAACGGAAGAATAATCTGCTTTGGCGACATGTCAAATTATCCACATTTTCCTTTATCCTTTTTTGATACACAAACATCCCAAGTGATTGGTAAAACTAATCAGATAGTCTATGGTTTGAACGATACCGGAACCGTGTATGTAGGTGATGAGGGTTATGGATTATTCTTAGGAAGTACTGCATCCGACCAAACAATTACAACTCTTGAAACAGTAGACAATATAAATTCTTCAATTGGCTACGGCCTTGGAGTCTTCAGCAGAGATGGAACGCTATATGCCCAAATCATTATGACAAACGAGCAAAGAAATTTTTTTGTTCAAATTTGGGATACGCGTACTGGTAAGGCTGTGGTGAGGCTTAATATGGATTATTATTGTTCATATGTCCCGGACACGTTGTCTTTTTCTGCTGACAGCTCAAGTTTAATAGTCAATTGTTTAAACAACCCAAAGGTATATGTATTTATCTGGGATATATTAACTAGGCAGTTAGTGTGGAGGACTGAGTGGGAATCAACAAACTATAATAACAGTGTTGCCATGAGCCCCGACGGTAAAATGATAGCTGGTTTTTCTGAAACTATTGAACAGAATCGGTCAATTCCGAGTATCCAATTATGGAGTATTGAAAGCGGAAAGGTGGTGGCGAATTTCCGGGTTTCAAATTATCCTCTTCAAAGTTTATCCTTTAGCGGTGATGGGACATGGCTTGCTTTCGGTCAATGTGATGGCGCAAATGGGGAATGCAGAGTTCATCTTTGGACTATCAAACCTTAGAGGTATTTTCATTTATAAGTGCCCAGTATTCATTAAATTTGCAGCAGTTTTTTAGAAATGGCATAAAAATCGAAAAGGAATCTCACTAATCGTTGCAGTTAAGCTAATCCGTTAGCAGGTTACGCTAATAATGACATTGCTTTGTGTCATTGCACCGATGTTGAAGAAATAGGACGTACGAGCTGCTCCGAAACGGATGGGGCTGTCCCAAAAGAAGGGATAGCCTCTTTTTTTTACGAAATGCTATCATATCTACACTTCAATGGATACTATCCACCAACATCAAAGTACCAACCAGTAACCCCGTCAATGTAAGGTTGCATAACTTCGTTTGTGGTCGTTTCAATTAGGTAAGATGCCTGATCGGTATCGATAGAAACGATAACATGATTAACAGTCTGAGGATTATTGGGATTATCAATATCCATATAAACAAGCTGGACTTTCCAATCTACAGGCGCTGCCAAAATCATACTGGCAAACAATATAGCAGTATCCTCACAATCTCCGCCGCCCGCGAGAAAAGTTTCGATGGGAATCGTGGAATCTCCCCAATTTCCTGAGAATATATTGAAAGTTGAGTAACAATGTTCCAAACCTCTTTAATAAACGAAGAATCGCTTCCAGATTGGCGATATAACTTAGGAATTACATTTTCGAATGAACTTGGATCGACAAACAGTGTCATATCTTCAACATAAAAATATTCCCCGTTATCTGTCTTAAGGCTCACAATATTGGACGATTCTTCTGCTATGCTTCTAGTAAAATATCCTCTATATGATTCATTTTCAAGCGAATCAAAAGGTATCTCCCAATAATCAACGGTCCCGTCTAGTTTATTAAATGCAATGGTCACATTCCTATTCTTAGTAATAATATAGGGTGGGATAATTGCTATTTTCTGAAATTCGTTAAATTGTCCTGATAAGTTATCATAATCCTGATTCAATGTGTCATAATCGGATTGTAATGCAGCGTGTTCAGTTTGCAGGTTGGCGTATTCTACCTGTAATTTGTTGTATGCAGTTTGCTTCTCTATATACCTTTCCAAAAGTTGATCATAATTTGTCTGAAGGTTATTTATTTGTTTCGACAGGGCGTAATTAATTTCATATGTGGTTCCAAAAATTACCAGGAATACTGCAAATAATATTCCGATCCCCACCATCATAATGGCAACAATTTTCCATTTAGCCTTTAAAAATGTCTTAGGAGTGTTCTCTGGTTCAAGTTTACCTCGTTCTAATTTTCCCTTGAGTAATCGAATAAGACCTTTCTGAGCTTTTTGGCTTTCCGGATTAATTTTTAGAAACTGTTCAATTAGTTCAATTCTTTTTTCAGGTTCGGGGAAAGTTTCGATATACCAGGACCAAGCAATTTCGTTCTTTGGATCAGCTTGTATAATGGTAGTCAGCAATTGCCTCGCATCAAGCTTTTTCCCCGACTTATATAAAGCAATAGCATTCTCAAGAAGATTCGAGGGTAAGGTCATAATAATCCTCCAGAGTCGATATGAGGTTGTATCGGTAATTTCGAAATGTAAACAGGTCAAGTAAAGGTGGACTGGGTTATTAAAATTGAGTATAACACCACAGGTATACTTACCCCATAAGCCACTTGGTACAATATCGGAATTTCCTATCAGGATATTCGGGACTCTACACTTGAATTACAGTCGAGTTTGGGTAATGTGTTTCATTTCTCGTCTATGCTATACTCAATTATAGGATAGCTGGACCTTAATTGTGGTTTAGTTGGAGGTTTCTTATGTTACCGAACCCCAAAAATGTAAATTCTTAAATGCAGCAACTGGCAAATAATGCTGTTAATGCTGCCAAAGATAAATTTGGTATCAGGCTGGATTTTTCTGAAAATAGTTTACAACAGCTTGAAATATTATTACAACAAGCCCATGAAGGTTACAAAAAAGTTCCAAGCAGTGGAAATTCTCTAAATATCCCCATAGAAAATACCGTCCGGGTTTGGGGAAGCTACTTTGGAGAAGTTTTTCGCCGTAGTCTAGGTGGGGATTGGATTGTAGATCAGAATGACGTTTTTCTTCAATTCGGTTCTCGAAGATTAGACCCGCTGGGACAGGTGCGATCACGAATAGTAGACGGACCACTATATAATGTTCAAAGCTTTTTTCAGGGATTTAATCCAGACATCCAAAATATTCTAAAGGAGCCGATGAAGGGTCCACTATCAGATAAGAAATTATCCCAAACTTCAAGTATTGAAACGACAACTAACAACCGTTCGAAAATTTATATTACTGGAACGCTTGGATCACTTATTGTTGTTTGTTTGTGCATATTAGGTGTATGGATTCTTTTTAGACAAGGCGTGCTTTCTTTACCATTGATTAGTAGCCTTCTTGTTTCACCAACTTCATTTCCTTCGCCAACTCCAAGCTATTCTGCAACTCCAACTCTGACGCCAACGCCAACTCCAACTCTGACGCTAACTCCAACAATTACATTCACTCCAACAATTACTCTTACACCGTCGCATACTCCTACAGCAACTGCAACGGCTACATCAGAACCAATGTCAGCATTGGCACTGAAGGCGAAAGATGTATTAAAAGCAAGGGGGTTTGTAAAAACTTCTAATCGGGATTGTGTTCTATCTTGCCAAGCATATGTAAGCGAAGTTCCTCCTATGGAGGTGGCAGTTCATAACAATGGCTTGATCGTTATTACTGTAAATGATGAAAGTATTGTTTTTAATAATATGATTAAATTACAAGATTGTCCTATTCCTTATGGGTCTCCATATAATATGGAAATTGGATGTGATTTGAATATTATTGATGCGATTTATAGTTCTGCCTCACCAAATATTAGCATATGGGTTGCTGGCATTATGGATGGCGTTAATAGCTGGGGGCATTGGGAAGTGACAAACTCCTATGGGTTTTTCCTTCAGGGAGTTGCGTCTGACCCTCATAAAATCATTATAACGATAACACCACCTAAATAGAGTAATCAATGGCATGATTTTTATGATCACATGATGATTAAATCTCAGTCCTTCAATTGACCTGCCACCCAAAAACTGATCCAATCTTTATGTTAGGATTAGGACAAGGAGATAGGTCAAAATGCTACGAAAGAGTTACACCATCGAACAGGTCATTAGCAAACTGCGGGAAGCAGAAGTGCTTCTCGCCAAGGGGCAAACAGCGGCTGAGTAACTAGTTGAACTAAGCGCCATAAGGAGGCATAATGAGCATCCAAACCCGCCCCATCTCCCAAACAGCGAGGTAAGTCCCCAGGCCGCCGCCGAGGGATGCGCGTGACACCCAGACCTCATCTGCCAGTGCGCAGAAAAGGTCAAACCTGACAAAACTCGGCCTAAACCGAGCACCTTTCAACTTGTCAAAAGTCCAATTGGGAATCGCTGCATAAATCGGAGCAAGCCGCACAGTGAAAACGGAGTAAGTCGCACGGATTAAACGGAGCATGCCGCACACCTTAAACAGGGCATGTCGAACACTTTTATAGGGGGGAGGAAAGCGCTGGAAATCAAACCAGATGGGGTATCCTGTCTGCTCAAACCCACAACGAGGAGGCAGACAGTGTCCCAGGTGCGTAATCCGGTCGAAGGCGACCACTGATTCCGGAGCAAGCCGTCCACTGAATCCGGAGTATGTCGTCCACTGATTCCGGAGCATGCCGTCCACTTTTTGCGGGTGAGCGGAATCGATGGACGGCATGAAGCGGAATCA
>JALHUM010000224.1 GCA_022865905.1 Anaerolineales bacterium
CAACAACAGACGATTGGCCGCCCAAAGGTCGAAGTGTATACCGCCGTCCAGTGTCGAGAGCAAGCCGGAGGCGTCCTCGCCAAAGGTCTGCCGCACTTGCGCGATCACGTCCGGGCCGACCGCATAATGATCCAGGCCAATGGAGGGGCCGATGGCTGCCTGCAAGTCAGCCGGCCGCGTGCCGAAATGCGCCCGCATCGTCTCTATCGTCACTCGCAGGGTGCCTCTCACCGTGCCCATCCAACCAGCGTGTGCCATGCCAACAGCCTTCCGCATCGGATCGTACAACAGGATCGGCACGCAATCAGCGAAGCGCATGAACAGGGTGAGGCCCGGCTTGTCGGTCAGGATGGCATCTGCCTGTTGGTGAGAGGCCTGGGGCGGGTGAGGCGCGTTGGCGACGACCACATTGACGCCGTGAACCTGCCAAACGTCGAAGAGCGTGACCGGGTCCCGGCCTAGCGCGGCAAATGCCCGCAGACGGTTCTCCCGCACCCGCTCCGGTTGGTCGCCCACCGTCCCGCCGACGTTCAACGAAGCCCACGGCGCCGGGCTGACACCGCCCTGCCGGGTAAAGAGGGCCTGGGTAACGCTGGAGTCGAGCGACTCGAAGGAAGAATAACGAACGCCGGCGTGAGACTGAAAATGCATTGCTACGCCTTCGCCGCCACGACGGCAAATTTCTTCGACAGCAGGCGGCGCGTATCCGCCATGATTTCCTCGATTACCATGAAACCGTACCAGGCCGTGGTGAACCCGAACAAGAAACCGGTCAGCGTGCGCAGGAAGGGTGTGCTCTCGCGGTAGGGCAACACGGCATGGAGGGCAGGGAACGAGAATTGGCTGAGCAACTGCGAAAACCCGTCCAGGCCAATTGGGAATATGCCGATCAAGATCCAGGCCCACCAGGGCAAGCTTGGGATGCGGCGGCCGGCCACGGCGTAGATCAGGCCGAAGAGCAGCATGGAACCCCAGATGGCAACGTCCCGTTCACACAGGGCGACTTTGAAACCCAGGGCCGTACTGCCCTCGAACTGGCGCGCCCCCAAGCGGGCCGGATCGTTCTGATCGCTGATGCCGGTGGCCGCCTCGAAGGTGGTCACGCTGGGCATGTTGGCCGCAGCGTGAGGGTAATAGGCCTGTTCGCCGAACAGGAAAAAGGATCGAAAAGCCCATTGGTGGCATAACGGGCTATAGACTTTATAAATAACTTCCGCGGCCCCGTTCGCGCCGACTTTCTTGAGCGCGGGAGCCAGAAAAGGAAGCCCAACGTAGAGGAGCAAGAACAGGTTGAAAATTGCCAGATAATGCCTGGAGAGCCAGTAAGAGACCCGGTCTGCGCTGGTGATGGTCTCCCCGCGCGCCACGGCGGCGCGATAGGCCTTATCGTCAATCCGCTCCAGGTGCGCCTGCCGGTCGCTGGCCGCGCCCAGCGTCTTTTGTAAATCTTGAGCCGTGAACGGCGCTTTCAGCCGGTACGGGCCGGCCTCGACGACCGGGATGTCGAGTGCGTAGGTGCTTTGCAAGGCCGGGTCAGAATCGATATCTATCTCGACCAGGCGATGAGGGTATTTCGCTTGAAGGGTTTCCAGGTCCGCTTTGGCTTGTTCGCACAGGTGGCAATCGGAGCGCGTATAGAGCGTAACTGTAATCATCTGTCAACTCCTACCCATAAAGGTTTCATTCAAAAACTATAGGCCGAAGTCCACGAAAAGCCCGTAGCGAGAGAGCAATTCGAAGGTGCCCAAGAAGAGCATCGCACCAACGATCACCAGCAGAATGCCCATTGCAATCTCTACGTAACGCATCACCTTCCCGTACTTGCGCAAGATGACCGATACCCAGCCGATGCCCAATGCGGCGATCAGGAAGGGGATCGCCAGCCCGGCCGAATAGGCGCTTAACAATTTCACGCCAAGGTATACCGATCCACCGTTCAATGCCAGGGTCAGGATGGCGCCAAGCACAGGCCCAACGCACGGCGACCAACCAGCCGAGAAGAACACACCCATCAATGCCGAGGAGATATAACCCCAGCGCGCATCAACCTGCGAATGCACGCGCAGGTCATATTCCAGGAAGGGGATGCGAAAGACGCCGATCATGTGCAGGCCAAAGATCACTACGATAATGCCGCCGATCTTGGCCAGCCAGGTACGCATATCGAAGAGCAATCCGCCAAAGGCCGAGGCGGCTACGCCAAGAAAAATGAACACTACGCTGAAGCCTAATACGAACGCCAGGCCGTGCGAAAACGTCGCCCAGCGATTGCCGGTGGTATTATCACCCCCCGCGGCACGGCCACCCAGATAGCCGATGTAGGCCGGCACCAAAGAGAATACGCACGGCGAGAGGAAAGACGCCAGACCGGCCAGGAATGCCAGGCCAAGGCTTACATTTGCAGCACTCAATTATTCACCTCACGGTTAGAAATACCGTTCCTCGACAATCACCTTGGTACTGCCGCTGCGCCAATCATTCCAGGTTACATCGCTCGTTTCAAGTGAGACTGGCGGCGTCGTCCAGCGGAAGATCCACTTGGCGTCTTCCGGTCTGCAATTGACGCAACCGTGCGAGCGCTTTTCGCCAAATTGGTTGTGCCAGAAAGTGGAATGGATGGCCTGACCGTCGCGAGAAAAGAGCGTCGTCCACGAGACACCTGGAGTGTCGTAGCCGGCATCCACCGTTCCGGCAGCCATGTGGATCGAGAGCGTTTTTCGCCATACAGTCAACTCGCCCAACGGGGTAGCAGCGCCGCCTCCTGCGCCAGTGGAGACTCGGCAGAAATAGACCTCCTTCTCACCCTCAAAACACGAGAGGTACTGGTTGGTCACGTTAACAACGACTTTCTTATCATTAGGATCTACATCTGGGCTGATGGGAGCGATCTCGTCCGCGGTCAACGGGCGAAAGGCCGCGCCATCTGTCCAGTAGATATCGCCGTAACTGCCTCCGGTGACTCCTGAAGGCCTGCCCCCATTCTCATTGACACGATAAAGAGGATTGCCGGTCGCCTCGCTGATCCTAACCTGGTCAATCCACATCACCTGGCTGTAGTAGAGGCGCGTCGGCAAACCGTAACTGATCAGGTTCCTCAAGCCCGGCGAGCGGGCGGGGGGATTATCCAGCACGAAGTCCACGTAAGGGACGGTCACCTCCGCCCAAAAGCCGGGTTTGCCGTCCGGAATGGACTTAAAAGGGGTATTCGGCTGGTTGCGGACGGGTTGGAGATAGGAGGAATAAACAAATCCTTCCGGCGTCTCGACCCAGCGCTGGTTGATGCGGTTGAGGTCGGGATTGAGGGCATTTACTTCCCGCAGCCAGGGGAAGACGGTATCTTCATAGACTTTTTTGACCGTCGAGCTGGTCACGTCGGGCTGGCTCTTGATGTCCACCATGCCTCCCGTGCAGTTGCGTCCCAAGCGGTCGGAAGCGGGGAAATCGGCCAAAGGCAGCACGCGGTTGAACGGGTTGAGCGCCAGCGTCCCCAGGCCAAGGCCAGCCAGTTTGAGAAAGTCGCGCCGCGATAGATTCGGCTCAGGCAGTTTCATGGGGACAAGGATACCCGTAAACCATTCAATCGTCAACGGGCGGGTTAAGAAGCGATTAAAAACCCCTCCCCCGAAATTTCGGGGGAGGGGTTTTTAATCGCTTCTTAACCCGCCCGTTGACGATTG
>JALHUM010000028.1 GCA_022865905.1 Anaerolineales bacterium
GCCTGCCCCCGTTCTTCGCGAAGCACCCTGCGGGTTGAGGGTTGTGTCCTTCGTGTTAGAGAACTATATCCCCAACACTGCCGCCAGTGGCGCGGGCGCGGCGACCTGGGCGGTCTGCCCGCTCTGCTGCGCCTTTTCGACGTCACGCGCCCACAGGTACAGGCAGGTATGGTAGGCGGTGGCCGTGTATGATGTGAAGACGGTGGCGACCATGATGAAGACGCCAGCAATGAGCACGCCCAACCCGATGCCGCCCACCAGCCCGATGATCTGCTCGGGGCCGGTCAACGAGACGATGCCCAGGCCGACGCCCAGGCCGAGTGCGATACCGGTTGCGCCCAGCAGGAAGCCGATCAACCCGTTGACTGCCTTCACGCCCACCGTGCTGATGCCGACCAGCAGCAGGTTGCTCTTGATAATCTGGCCGGCGCGCTTCAGGCCGTTCTTCAGGTTGATGTCTTCGATGACCATGGCCGGCAGGATCAGGAAGGCGGCCTCGGTCCAGACCGTGTCAATCAAGCCGGCCAGGAAGTTGCGTCCGCCGCTCTTGCCTTTGCCCTTGATGGCGTTCTTGAGCAAGTTGACGGCCGTCGAAGCGGCAGCCAGGCTCATCAGGTCGAAAAAGTCGCGCTTGACGACCGCCCAGGCCTTCGACATGACGCCATCCCCCTCGGCCAGGTAGCCGTAGATCAGGTAAACGGTCATGGCCGAGAAGATGTAGCCAACGGTGTATTGGACGAAGATCATGATGGCGCCCAACACAAACAGGACGACCTGCCCGACCAGGCTGTTATCGCCGCCGGTCAGGAAGCCCGCGCCGATCATCAGCGGGATGAAGATGACCGAGACGATGAACCCGGCGACCAGGGCGAAGATGGATGGCTTGATCAGATCGTTATCTTTGAGCGCCATCTGCCAGGCCTGCTTGAGGAACGACCAACCGCGAGAGAAGGATTGCATGGGAAACCTCCGTGTGGAATGAGAACTGAAAGGTGAGAAGTGAAAAGTGAGAAGTTGATTATAGCAAAGAAGCCGTGACTAATTCAATGCACTTGCTGCTTTACCTGACTCCAGACATATTCCCCAGCCCCTTCCCTGTGAGGTAAGGGGGCAAGGGCGTCAGGGCGAATTGTGTGGTCGGCGTGCGCGTGTTTGCCGCTCGTGCGTGTTCTGTATAAAATGCTACAGAAAAGCCAAGCGCGGATGACAAGGATTCATCTGCACGGGCGGTATCACATGGTGTTCCCCGCATAAAGCACGGCGCGCTATCCACTCACAAAACTCAAGGATAGGTTCATCAAGAGCATTCATTTCCTCAAGCGAAAGATAGGCGGCTTTATCTGTTTCATGATTATCGGGGGTCGGGTCACCGCTGATATGATGGCACAGGTAGAGGAGGTTCACCTGAAGTTTCCCCTGTATGTCGCGTCGACTCTGCATCCCCAGCAAGCCTTCAACTTGGGTAAGGATACCTGCCTCTTCCCGCGTTTCGCGGATAGCCGCGATATCGGGCGGTTCAAGCGAACCATCTGGCTTATTACCATCCACGAATCCCCAGGGAATGCTCCAATTCCCTTTCTCTTTGCCGTATGCTTGTCTAACGAACAGAACTTTATCCTTTTTCAGGACAACAGCACCTACACAAAGCGTAATTCTTGGGGGAAATTCTGATGCGCTATAGATTTGAGGTTGCAAGGTTTGCTCTCCGACTGATTAGACGTGCGCTTTCACTTGCAAAGGTATGGCGGCAAACTTATATTTCACGAACCATTTGATTCGTGAATCACAGGATTTTCTTGGTGATTACCGCCATTATCGTGTCGGGAATCCAAAAGGATGTTTTATCAACAGAATCGATTCACACTCGTTCATTTCACCTCCTTGCCTGCATTTATTATAGCACGGTCATTTTGGCCTTTTCACTGCTATTTTCCCCTTCGTACCTGTCGCCTTTTTGTTCTTTCCTTTTTTCTGCGCAGCACCTACTCGGTCAGCAACCCGTTTCTTCGCCACCTTCTTCGGCTTTTCAATTTTTGTTTCTACTCTCGGCGCGAACAACTCATCGAACTTCGCCTGCACCGAAGGCGTGCCCGCCCCTTTCAGCGACTCGCAAACCGCTTTCCACCCGTTCGCTTCGCTCAGGGCGGGCTGCTCGCCCCCAGCAAAGCGCCAATCCATAAAAACATGGCATTGGTAAGCTTTCAGTTCCACGTATAAACCCTTTTCCACCAATTCCCTACACGAGCGGATATATACCAGCTTTGTGACATAATCCTTGAAAATCACATAGCCTTCATCCGGCAAACCCAACCCTTGACCAAGCGACTTCTGGACTAAGTGGCCAGAAGCCTTATCCATGAACGCTGCTGAGGTTTTTACCCAGCCGCGCGTTTCCGCGTATTTGTTGTGATAAACCACCAAACCGCGTTCATCGCCGTAACGATTGCTATATGCGAATACATCTTCGTTGACGGCTCCTTCTGGCGTAAAGAAATCGTAGAGCAGAAAGTTATCCACTTCGGCGAAAATGGCGCGGCGGTGCGTCAGTGGGAAGATGCGCCACTCATGGCCGCGCACCAGGCCTTCGTCCACCGATTCGTCCCACATCGGGCGGCGGAACTCCATGCCGTATTTTTCGCGGTAGCCCTCGATCTGTCCATGCCCAAACATCGGCAGTCCGGGCAGCGTGATTAGCAGCGTGCAGACACCGAAGTATTTGTCGGTCGTGCCGAACTGCTCGGCGGCGGTCTTTTCGTCGGGGTTGTTCATGAAGTTGACGAAGCGCTTCAGCACCTGGGGGTCGAACTCCAGCACGTTCTTCATCACCTGGCGGTACTTGGCGTTGTCCTCGTCGCGCAGCATGTGCATGAGAGCCGAGTTGTAGACGCGGTGCATGCCCAGCGTGCGGACGAAGTAGCCCTCCATCAGCCAGAAGGCCTCGGCCAGCAGCAGCGTATCCGGGACTTCCGCGGCGACGCGGTCCACCACCTCGCGCCAGAACTCATTGGGAATCGCCGCCTCGAACTCGGCCCTGGTCACGCCGTGCTCCGAGCGGGACGGTATGGCGCCGCCCGCGCCCGGCTCCGGGAACCACAGCCGCTGGATGTGCTTCTTGGCCAGGGTCATGGCCGCATCGAAGCGGATGATGGGGAAGCTGCGCGCCACGTTCAGTATGGTCTGGATGACGGCCTCGCGCACCTCAGGCTTGGAGTAGTCCAGTTGCGCCGTGTCGTTCCAGGGCATGGAGGTGCCGTCGTTGCCGTGATATACATATTTGGTTTCGTTAGTTGGGTATTTGCGTAGTTGGAAGACGACCGCCGCGTCAGACTTGGAGTAGTAATGATCTTCGAGGAAGATGCCGGCGCGCGGGTCGCTGGAAAGGTCGGGACCGTTGAAAGAATAATCCGGGTACGGGCTGTACGGCAGCGAGAGGAACCAGTCGGGGTGTTCGACGAGCCACCTGGAGTCAATTCCCATGTGATTCGGCACCATGTCCGCCGAAAGACGGATGCCACGCTGCCAGGCGCGCCAGCGAAGGTTGTTCAGCGCATCCCAGCCGCCCAGGTCTGCGGCGATCTCGTAGCTCATCAGTGAGTAGGCCGAAGCGACCGCGTCGGACTGTCCCATCATCTGCTTGATGCGCGCCGAGGCGCGGCTGCGCTCCCACAGGCCGATCAGCCACAGGCCGGTGATGCCGCGCTGACGCAAAGTGTCGAGCTCTTCGTCAGGGATTTGGTCGAGCGTCTGAATCGAACGCTGGTATTTCTTCGATAACTGGTCGAGCCAGACGTAGGAGTTTTTGGCGATCAGCACCAGGCGCGGCATCCAATCCTTGTCGGGGCTGAAACGCTCGTACTCCTGGTTCAGCCAGTTGAATTCCAGGACGGGAACTTTCCCCTGCGCGCCGCCCGTGCCTGTGCGCAGGGTGGCCTCCTCTCGGACAAAGTCCAGCCCGCGCAGCAGGCGGAGGAGGAAATCTTCGCCGAGCAGCGCCCCCCAGCGCTTGGCGATATATTCCAACTGGCCGGAGAGCGACTCGGGCGAGGCCAATGCAGGCGAGCGCAGGATGTCAATCAGCGTTTCACCGCCTTCGCCGAAAGCGGGCTGGCTGGCAAAGAAGGCTTGCAGGTTTTGAATGACTTGCGGATAAGCGCTTATCCGCTTGAGCTTCTTATCGTCGAATAATTCGAGGTAGGGTTGATAGGCGGGATTGACGTTCGAAAGGTACAGCAGGAGGATCTCTTCCAGGGTGATTTGACGGTGCTCCAGGCCGCTGGTTGAGCCTGACAGGTAATTCTCTTCGCTGAGCTCGCCGCGATAGACTGGCAACGGAGGGAAATCGTTGGTGAATTTGAGCTGCGTGTTGTCAACCAGCGGCTTGCCGAGCTGCGCATCGAGCCATTGCAGCGCCCTTGCCATCGCGCCGGGATTCTGCTTCTCGTACTGGCGAACGAGGAGGTGCAGGATTTCGTCAATCAACCCCATGGCGTTGATGTCGCTGGCCGGGACCGGGGCCGCCTCCCCTTTCCGCCTGCGCCCGGCGGTCATTTTGTCGGCGAAACAGCGCGCCGCGGAGTAATTTGCAAACACCGCCCGCCCGTCGGTGGAAAACAGGCTTTCGTCGAATTGATATTTCTTGCGCGCCCGGCGAGAGATGTGGAATTCAAAGAGGGTCATGGTGATTTCCGATTTTGGGTTGATAGATGAGGTTGTGTAGCAGCCCCGAAACGGGATAGCCCAGAGCGGTTTAATCATACCCGATAAGCCCAAATCTGTGATGCTGGTTTTGAGTATAATGGTAGCTTGTACTGCCAGCTACCATAATGGTTGTAATAATGCCATGACCACTGCCTGTGTGCTTGTCCCATCTCCCGCGCACGTTTTCCCCGAGCACCCGGAAGAACCTGGGCGACTTTCCATGCTGGGGGACTGGCAGACGAAACCTAACACCAGCGCCCTCATGTGGCTGGATATCGTCCCGGCGACGCTGGAAGAGATCGCCGCCGTCCACACCGAGCGGATGATCGCTGAACTGAAGGCCGCCTGTGAACGAGGACCGGGTATTGTTGACTTTGCGCCCACCTACGTCACACCGACTTCCTTCGAGGATGCGCTCAACGCGGCGGGCGGGACACTGGCCTGCACGTGTGCCGTCTTGCGCGGCGAGGCTGACAACGCTTTCGCCATCGTCCGCCCGCCCGGACACCACGCCGTGCCCGAGGGGCCGATGGGCTTCTGCCTGTTCAACAACGTCGCCATTGCCGCCCGGGCCGCCCTGGATAGCGGCCTGGCGCGTCTCCTGATCGTGGACTTCGACGCCCACCACGGCAACGGCACCCAGGCCGCCTTCTGGAACGAGGTGCGCGTGGCTTACTTTTCCACGCACCAGGAAGGCATCTACCCCGGCAGCGGGCGGATCGGGGAAGCGCCGCACGCCCGCGGGCGGATCGTCAACCTGCCGTTGCCGGCCCGTTCCGGCGACAAGGCTTTCGCGCGCATCGCCGAAAAAGTGCTCACGCCGCTGGTCGAGTGCTTCCAGCCGCAGATGATCTTCGTCTCGGCCGGCTTCGATTCGCACTGGGACGAGCCGATCACCGCGCTGGGACTCTCTTCAGCCGGCTTCTTCGCTCTCTCGCAGCATCTGGTCGGGCTGGCCAGGCAACACTGCACTGGGAAAATTATCTTCACGCTCGAAGGCGGCTACAACCCGCAGAACGTCGCTTCTGGTGTGGATGCAGGCCTGGCCGCTTTAACCGGGACGGAATTCAGCCCGCAAGACCCCAGTCCCTATCCGGAGCCGGATATCCGGGCGCGACTGGACGAGGTGCGCGCCTGGAACGGGTTCGTAAGATGGCCTGTAGACCCCCGCGCTTCGGGGGTAGACCATCTATAAGCCGTTAACCCGCCAAACGGCGGGCGAAAAAATAGTTGGGCGGCACGTGCAACCATGAGAGGAACTGATCAGATGAACGACTATGACATCAACATCCAAGTGCCGCGAATCGGCCTACGAGCCCAAATCCTAGCAACGTGGTATTTACGATTTAATGGCTTCTTTATCGTGCCCAATTTCATACTACATGATGCCGGATTGCATAAGCAAGTAGGCGGCCAATTATCTGAAGCCGATCTGTTGGCAATTCGGCTGCCCTACACCCACGAAATCATCAAAGGCAATGACTTTAAAATCAATATCCAGCCGGACAGAGTTCTAGATCTCACCGGTCAGGTGCTAGATTTCGTAATAGTAGAAGTTTCTTCCGAACAGTGCAAGTTCAACTGGCTTGACACCCAGAAAAAGAATATCAATCAAGAGTTCTTGACCTATGCCCTAAGACGCTTCGGCTGGTGGAGCGACATAGAACAAATCAGCTATATTCTCGCAAAGAAAAAGCGACTAGACCAGGCAGATGAAAAGATTGGCCTTTCCACAAGAATTCGTTTACTGAGTTTGGGCAACTCCATCAATCGCGATCTGGAGGGCATTCTACAGATTACATTCCATGATGTTCTGAGATATCTGAAAGAAGACCTATTTGCAAGTTACGGACTAGATGAACGACTAAAGGCGATAGTAAGTGACCATAAGCAATGGGATCCGCTGATATGCCAAGTGTATAACAAGCTTATTGGGCACAAGGTCAAAGAGCATAATGTCGAAGAAGTCTTGGTATGGCTATTTCCAGATGCCAATGTTATGAAAGCAGGTGGCTAACCAGGGTTTCAGGCCGCCTAATAGCGGCTCCAGCGGACAGCGGCTGCGTCGCTCGCGCGCAGGCGCGTTTTGACAGAAGTGGCGCGAAAATGAGAAGAGTCTCGCGGTCCCACCGCTGCCGCTGAGCAAATCCGTTGGGCGCTTATCCCGGATAGTAAGTAGTCAAACGGGAGAGTTGGATATAAAAAAGAATTCTAAAAACGAAATTAAGACCCAATCTTTTGTCTTAATTTCCCTTCTTATTGCTTGTTTGATAGGTGGATTAATGGGATTTACATTATTGGAAAGAACTCTTATATACTTGGGAATTTGTGCAAGTGATAATAATAAGTGCCTATTGGATGCCCCAGAGATATGAGAAGGTTTTTTCATTTCCCGTATATTCTTGAACCAAAGAGAAAAGAGTTCTTACATGCTATGTATAAGGCGATCAAAAACCTGACCAAGGTGGCTAAGAAAGGAGACTGAGATGACCAGATTTATTGGTCAAACAAAAATAATCAGAGAATTGAACTATATACTAGACCAAGCAAGAACTGGTGTTCCATATAATATTCTGTTCTCTGCTAGGACCGGCTACGGTAAGACCTTCTTGGCACTACAAGTAGTATCCAAAGTAGCTACATACCAGATATTCATCAAAGAGGACGCGAACGAGATAATCCCCTCCATTCTTCACCAGAAAACAATGTCTAATCTGATCGATGAGATTCATCTGGTAAGGAATATTGAACTCCTCTATCCTATGATGGATGAAATGAAATACTTTCTGGTGTTCGCTACCAACCAGAGTTACGAACTTCCCGAGGCGTTCAAGCGAAGATGTATTACGATGATATTTGAGAAGTATAACAATAGAGAACTTGCTCAAATAGCAGAGGAGCATCTTCAAGGCCTGAATGTTGGAGCTGGATGTCTCGATGAGGTAGTAAGAGCATCCAACTATACCCCAGGTAATATCGCTATTATGTGCATCAGACTTAGAACGGTCTTTGGACCAAAAGGAGGCTTTAATTTTGGTGAGCTAAGGGACGCTCTGAAAAACATATTCAACATTCAGGACGGCCTGGACGTAAGATGCAGGGAATATCTGAATGTACTAGAAAGAATGGACCATGCTTCTCTAGATGCCCTGTCGTCCATAATGGGCGTAAGTAAGGACACACTTAAGGTAGAAGTAGAGAGTGTTCTTCTGTCCAAAGGTTTAATCCAAGTAACCAGTAAAGGGAGGAGTCTGGTATGATCATAGCAAGAGATAACACTAAGATTAACTGGGTTTTCGGAATGCAGGATCCCATTAATATCTGGGCGGATAGGTGGTATGTGAAAGATGCTGATGGAGTAGTCTACGTTGAGTAAGAATCAACGAATGCCCGTGAGGGCATTAAGATCCGATTACTAGCCTCAACTGCTCTTTATTCGCCATAGCCTCACCTCTTCCCTCTCCATCAACCTCTCCAACTTCTCCTCGATCCTCGCCTTCATCCGCTCCTTCTCATCTGCGTCCACCTTCGCGCTGACTCGCTATTATTGAGAAACTCAATTCCGGGAATACATCACAGATATCGGAGTTCAAGGACTATCTGGAGTCCAAGGGAATTCCCTGTGAGTTCCATTCGTATGTATAACGCCAGCTAACAAGCCCTTTGCCGCTCGTACGCAAGCGCGGTTTGCCAGTAATGGCGCGACATTGGGAAGGAGTCTCCCGGTCCCGCCGCTGCCGCTAACGCAAACTTTTAGCCAAAACACCAACGTTCTACGGATTTCCCCGCAAGATGTTTTGTTTGCCAAAAAAATTGGGGCGCACTCGGGAGAGTGCGCCCCAATTAGCCATCTAGAATAACAAATGCCCCAGCGCCACCGCTGCCAATGTGACGGTGATATTGTCCACGTCTTTGAGCGGCAGGGATTCGACCAGAGTCCCGGCCAGGGCGATCAGGGTGATGGGGATGAGGTAGCCGGCAAAGGGTCCAAGGAAGATACCAGCCAGCACGAACATGCCTAAGATGAACGCCGCCAGCGCCCATCCGCCGATGTACATCCC
>JALHUM010000225.1 GCA_022865905.1 Anaerolineales bacterium
AAAAGGTGCTGGAGATCGGCTTCGGCACCGGTCAGAGTCTGGTCGCGCTGGCACATTCAGCCGGTGAAACCGGCAAAGTATATGGAATTGACCTCTCGGAAGGGATGTTCCTGGTTGCACAGAAAAAAATCGCCCGCGCCGGATTGTCAAGCCGGGTTGAAATACGTCTCGGTGATGCGGCCAATCTACCTTTTGAAGATGATTTCTTCGATGCAATCTTTATCAGTTTCACGCTGGAACTCTTCGACACACCCGAAATCCCGCTTGTGCTGGGCGAGTGCAAACGGGTGCTTCTCGAAGATGGTCGGCTGGGAGTGGTAGCATTGGAGAAAAAAGATTGCCGGGCCATAAAAATCTACGAGTGGTTCCACGCCCGCATGCCCACCCTCGTGGATTGCCGTCCCATCTACGTGCGCAATATTATCGAAGCGGCCGGATTCGAGCTTACCGAAGCCGCCCAAGAGGCAATGTGGGGATTGCCGGTCGAGATCGTCATCGCGAGGAAACATGGATAACGATAAACGGAAAACCCTCAGCCCTTCAGCCCAAAAGGTGCAGGATATGTTGCACACTCTAGGCTTCGACTGCGCCGTGATCGAATTCGTGGAAAGTACACGCACCTCTGCCGAGGCAGCCACCCGCGTAGGCTGCACGTTGGGGCAGATCGCCAAATCGCTCGTTTTTCGCGGACAGGCGACGGGCAAACCCGTGCTGGTCATCACCAGCGGAGCGAACCGCGTGGACGAGGCCAAAGTCAGCCAGTATTTCGGCGAATCCATCGGCCGCGCAGACGCGGACTTTGTCCGCGCCGCCAGCGGTTTCGCCATCGGAGGCGTCCCGCCGGTCGGTCACAGCCAGCCAATCGAGACCTTCATTGACGAAGATCTGCTGCAATACGCCACGATCTGGAGCGCAGCTGGCACTCCCAACGCGGTGTTCGAGTTGACGCCCGATAACTTGGCGAAAATGACCGGGGGGAAAGTGATGAAAGTAAAATAGAATCTCCCGGAGACTGCGAGTCTCCGGGAGATTGTTCATTCCTCCAGCGCTTCCTTGGCTTTCTTCACCTGTTTGCCGCGCTCGTCGGTATTTAGGATGCGCTTGCGGATGCGGTACGAACGCGGCGTCACTTCGAGCAACTCGTCGTCGGCCAGGTACTCGATGGCTTCGTCCAGGCTCATCTGGCGCGGCGGCGTCAGGCGGATTTCCATATCACCGCGCGAGGAACGGACGTTGGTCAGGTGCTTCTTACGGCAAACGTTGATGGCGATGTCGCCGGGGCGGGTATTCTCGCCGATGACCATCCCCTCGTAAACTGCTACGCCGGGAGCGACAAACAGCATCCCGCGCTCCTCGGCGCTCTTCAGCGCGTAGGAAGTGGTATCGCCCGCCTCCATCGCGGTCAGCGAACCGGTGGAGCGAATCGCCATCGGGCCCACCATTTCCTCGTAACCGTGGAACAGGGTGTTCATGACGCCCATGCCGCGCGTAGCGGTCAGGAACTGGTAGCGGAAACCAAGCAGGCCGCGCGTCGGGACGAGATACACCAGCCGCACACTCCCTTGACCCGTATCCTGCATATCCAGCATTCTACCGCGCCGTCCCCCGAGCATCTCCACTACCACGCCCACCGTCTCTGGACTGGTCTCGATGTGGAGTTCCTCGTACGGTTCCAGCAGGGTCCCGTCCAGGGCCTGGCGCAGGATCACTTCCGGACGGGAGACCTGGAACTCGTAGCCCTCGCGGCGCATGGTCTCGACCAGGATGGCCAGGTGCAGTTCGCCGCGCCCGGAGACGAGAAAGGTGTCGGATGTCTCAGTCTCCTGCACGCGCAAAGAGACGTTGGTGCGCAGCTCGTCGAATAGGCGCTCGCGCAACTTGCGCGAGGTGCTCCAGCGGCCTTCCTTGCCAGAGAACGGCGAGGTGTTGACTCCAAACGTCATACGCACGGTCGGTTCTTCCACTTTGATGGTCGGCAAAGCGACCGGGTTTTCCGGGTCGGCCAGAGTCTCGCCGATGGCGATGCCCTCCAGCCCGGCCAGGGCGATAATCTCGCCCGCGCTAGCCTCTTCCATTTCGACTTTGTTCAAGCCTTGATGCACATACAAATAACGGGCGCGCTCCGGCACGTTCGTGCCATCCAGTTTCAGGCGCGCCAGCGGCTGCCCGACCTTGATCTTCCCGGCGAAAATGCGGCCGACGGCGGTCACGCCGCGGTAGTCGTCGTAGCCCAGCATGGTGACGAGCATTTGCAGCGGCGCATCCGCGTCCACTTTGGGGGCGGGGATGTGACGCAAAATGGCCTGGAACAACGGCTGGAGGTCTGGCCCGAGGTCCGGGGTGAGTCCGGCCTGGGCAGAGGTGGCCTGGGCGTAAATCACGGGGAAGTCCGCCTGTTCGTCGGTCGCGCCCAGTTCGATGAACAGGTCGAAGGTGCGGTTGAGCGTGTCCACGGGTTCGGCATCCCTGCGATCCACCTTGTTGACCACCACCACGGCGCGGTGTCCCATTTCGAGAGCCTTCTTGAGCACGAAGCGGGTCTGCGGCATCGGGCCTTCGGCCGCGTCCACCAGCAGCAGCACGCCGTCCACCATGTTCATGACGCGCTCCACCTCGCCGCCGAAGTCGGCGTGGCCGGGGGTGTCCACGATGTTGATCTTGACCTGCTGCTTGGTCTCGGCGTCCCAGATGGAGATGGCGGTATTCTTGGCCAGGATGGTGATGCCGCGCTCACGTTCGAGGTCGTTGGAGTCCATAACACGCTCGGCCACCTGCTGATTGTCGCGGAAGGTATGTGACTGGCGCAGGAGCCCGTCCACCAGGGTGGTCTTGCCGTGGTCCACGTGGGCGATGATGGCGATGTTGCGGAGATCGGTTCGTTCGGTGAGCAATTATTCTTTCTTTCCGACTGTCATGCTGAGCGAAGCGAAGCATCTCCCGCCGTTGGGTGAGACTCTTCGCCACTTCGCGGCTCAGAGTGACAAAATAAAACGCATACAAAAACCCCGGTGTAGAGACCGGGGCTTGGCCCTGAGCGTAGTCGAAGGATCCGGCGTGCGAGAGGTATGTTATCAGATTGTGGGGGTTTTGGGTAGAGGCACTCCTGTCCCGAGCACAGCGAGGGATCAAGGTGCGTCGCACGTCATTACGCAATAGGCAAGGAACCACCCCCTCATTGCGCCTGCCTGAAATCTCAGTCAGATGTTGCCGTCAAAAAGCCAACAACGCCTCTTGTTGGTTATCATATACATCAATGAATGCGTCAAAACCAACAATCTTCAGGACCCTGCGAACATCAGGGACGGGGTTGAGGATTTCCAAATGGGACGATTTGCGGGTTGCATCCGATGTTCCTGCGCCTGCAATTTCTTTTCCAGACGACGACTCGCCATTAAGCAGCTTGTAGATGGCGTGAATCGTTCCAAGCCCGGCGCTGGTGATGGAAGGGACATACGTCAGGTCAATGAGCAGATCGCGAACGCCATTGGCGAAGGCTTCCTGGGCTTTCTGGATCAGTTGCTCGACATTCCCCAGGTTGATACGATCCTTCAAGCGAATAATAGTAACGGGCACACGAGCTTGTTCCTGGCAAACGATAATTTCCATCTCTCACCTCTGGGATATGCAACAGTAATAAGATTATGTATATCTTATATATCCGTATTGTAACATAGTTCAATAGGAACGTCATTCCTACCTTGAAAGAATATCCCGGTCAGCCCCCTCCTGGCCTCCCCCAAATTACAAAGAGCGTGGAATTTGGGGGAGGAGAAGTGCTCAATGGTTTGAAAAAAAGGCTTCTTGTGACCTTTGCGTAGCCCCTTCCCCCAAATCCGGTTTTTGATTTGGGGGAAGGCAGGGAAGGGGGCAAATTGGTTGACAACCTTTGTGTGCGCACTAATCCCCCTGGAGGTGACAATCACATCAACTCCGGCTGCTCCCCTTCTTTCTTCTTCACCTTTTCCGCCTGCTTGAACGTCCCATACGCGGACGGGGGCATGTCAATGCCCTTGCCCGCCAGCAGGTCTTCGACCGTCAAAATCTGGATGCGGGGATAATCCTTCTGCCAGGTTTTCGAGGTGAAGTAGCCCGCCGAAACTGCTTCGGTGACCATATCCTGCGTGGGCGCTTCGAGGGTGACGAGGACGCCGATGACGGCTTCTTCGCGCTCCACCACGCCGCGCAGATCGCGCACGTCGCCTGATTTGACGTGCCCACTCTTGACCTGGATCAGGACGCGCTGCAACTTGCCCTTTTCTTCCAAGAAGCTGACCACGCCGTCAATCCCCCGGTCTGACCCTTTCTTTCCTTCCACGCGCCCCCCTCTCCTTCTCCCCTCTCCATCGGGTGCTTTCCACGATGGGGAGGGGCCGGGGGTGGGGCTTCCTCCCAGCGGCTTGGCCTGCACCAGCGAGAGCGCCCACCACTGGAACTGGTAGCGGTCAGAGCGCGCCAGTTGACGCGCTGAGCCTAAATCTTCCGGCTCGCCGATGACAGCGTAATCTTTCTTTTCAACCAGGCCAAACATATCTTTCAGGCGGTATTTCATCAGCGAGATCGAAAGGTATGTGATGTCAATCCCGATCCAGCGCCGCTTGAGCTTGTGCGCCGCGGCGACGGCTGTGCCGCACCCGCAGAACGGATCGAGCACCCAATCGCCTTCGTTGGACGAGGCCTGGATGATGCGTTCCAGCAGCGCCAATGGCTTTTGGGTTGGGTAACCGAGGCGTTCAGATGCTTGCGCTTGGATTGGGAGTACATCATCCCAAATGTCATCTATGGGTGTTCCTTCTTGTTCATCCAAATAGCGTTTAAGTTGTGGAACACTGCCAGGTTTATTTTGGATAACCAAGCCCTTTTCGTAGGCTTCTTTCATGCGTTCTTTTGTCCACCGCCAAACTCGTGTCACTCCTAAAAATTCATAAGTGAGATTTGGTCTATCCTTGTTCGGATTGGTCAAATCGGAAAGCCGATACTTGCGGCCTGTTTCGGATTCAATATAGCGATAGAAATGTTCCAAGTATTCGGGGCTATGTTCTTTGTATTGAGGATGCCAAACTCGTTGCTCAGATTTTGCATATTTCAAAATGATGTCATGGTTGGACGCAAAACGAGTAAAGGCTTGTCCTTTGGCGTTTTGCCTCCGCCAAACAATTTCATTTACAAAATTCACAGGCCCGAAAATTGTATCCATCACAATCTTGAGATAATGGCTGGCGGTCGGGTCGCAGTGCAGGTACAGGCTGCCGGTCGGTTTGAGGACGCGGTGCAGTTCCACCAGCCGGGCGGCCATCATGGTCAGGTAGGCCATCATCTGGTTCGTGCCCACAAACTCACGCAGCGCGCCGAGCATCGCCACCACGTGCGCCGGGGCGTTCTGGATCAGCTCGTGAAATGTCCGCTCGGCGGCCGCGTTCCAATGCCAGGTGTCGTCAAAAGCGGCGATCTGCGCCTCGGCCTCCTCGCCGCGTTCGTCCTTGAACAGCACGTTGTACGAGCGGTTGGAATTGAACGGCGGGTCTAGGTAGATCAGGTCAATGCTCTCATCCGGGATATGCTCGCGCAGGATGGGCAGGTTGTCGCCGTAAAAGAGAGTGTTTTGGGTGATAGGCTTGGGCATGGGGCTCCTCCCTTCTTACTCATTTCAGTTCTCGAACTGCGAAATCGGTCAACACGGCGTCCAGAATCTTCTCGGCTTGTTGAACAGCGAAACGCGCGTCAGCTTCGCTGGCTTCCTGCCAGTCGCCCGGATAGCGCGCTTCCACCGCCCACTCGGTGAGGATCGCCAGGTCGGGGAATCTTGTTTTGACTGACCAGCCTTCTGGAATGAGATCGCGCAGGGCGTCCAAATCGTGGATGCGATGGAATTCGATTTGCAAGTAAATCAAAATGGCTTTGATGGCCTTCTCGGCGCACTGCTGCGCTAGCCAGCAAACATGACGATAGGCAATAGTCGGCTCGCTGATAATAACTTGAGCGGTATGTAAATCTTCGCGGGCGTATTTTAGCCAGCGGCGTGTTTCGATAACATGCTCAGTCTCGCTCATAAATCACTTTTCCCTCTCTCAAGGCAGAGCGCAATACTGTCCCCACTAGATTTCCACGCCGCCGAATTTCATCTGGTGTGGTGACAAGGATATCCTTTGCCACCGGAAAACCCGCCAGCGCGCGCCGGATTTCCACCGCCGCTTGCCGGCGGTCAACCGTTCCCGGCAAAACAACCAGTAGATCCACATCGCTCAACGGACGCGCATCACCGCGCACTTGCGAACCAAAAAGAATTACCTGTACTGGCTTGAAACGGCGCACTATTCGTCCGGTCATATCGGCGAGGAGAGTTTGAGTCAACATCATGAACCAATTATACACATCTTCCTTGCCATTTCAACCTACAAAAAGGCCTCGCGGACTTCCATCCGCGAGGCCCACTGATCACTGAACACTGAAAACTGCCCTACGTGCCTTCTTCCCACGAATTCAAATACTTGACCTGCTCCTCGGTCAGCGTGTCGATCTTCACGCCCATCGCCTCCAGCTTGATGCGGGCAATCTCGGCGTCAATTTCGGCCGGCACCGAGTAGACTCGCTTCTCCAATTTGTCGGCGTTCTTGACCATGTATTCGGCAGCCAAAGCCTGGTTCGCAAAGGACATGTCCATGACCGAGGCCGGGTGGCCTTCAGCGGCTGCCAGGTTGATCAGGCGGCCCTCGCCCAGCAGGTTGATGCGGCGGCCATCTTTCAGCTCGTACTGCTCGACGAACGGGCGCATCAGCTTGGGTTCGCCGGTTGACATGGCCTTGAG
>JALHUM010000002.1 GCA_022865905.1 Anaerolineales bacterium
AGGAGGTCGGCGTCAAGATCTCCGAGCGCGGCTTCGTCGAAATTGACGAGAAGATGGCGACGAACGTGTCGGGCATCTGTGCTATTGGCGACGTGACCGGCAAGCTGATGTTGGCGCACGTCGGCTCGGCGCAGGGCATCGTTTGCGCAGAGAACATCGCTGGCGTAGAGCGCCCAGAGAGCGGGCACACAGCGGTCACGCTCGATTACGAGATGATGCCGCGCGCCACCTACTGCCAGCCGCAGATCGCCTCCTTTGGGCTGACCGAAGCGCAAGCCAGGGAGCGCGGCCACACCGTGAAGGTGGGACGCTTCCCCTTCCAGGCCAACGGCAAGGCGCTCGGCCTGGGCGATTACGCCGGTTGGGTGAAGCTGGTTGTGGATGAAAAATATGGAGAGATTCTCGGCGCGCACATGATCGGCCCGGAAGTGACCGAGCTGCTGCCTGAACTGACCCTGGCGCAGATGATGGAGCTGACCCCGGCCGAGATTGCCCGCAACGTCCATGCCCACCCGACGCTCTCGGAGGCGCTGATGGAAGCTGCACATGCCGCGGAGGGGTCTGCTATTCATATCTGAATCCACGAAGGCAAACGAAGAGGCGCGAAATAACAGCCCCGCGGTGGTAATCGCGGGGCTAAACCTTACACACAAATCCCACAAGCAACCCCATTCAACCCCTGTCCTTAATGGTTGCCGACTGCGCAACCATAATAGCTCACAGACTTACCACGGCGGATTTATGAGGAATGTGACCAGCACCGCCGCGCAGGCCAGGATGCAGACAATACTCACCACGCCGACCATGACGATGGCGGCAATGCCTTCTTTGCTGGTTTTGGGTGCAGACTGTTCGCTCATGGCAACCTCCTGTCTTTCTTCAAATCAGGCCCGGATCATCGTCAGCAGCATCTTGAACTTATTGACCGCCTTCACCGCGTGAGGCTGGTCCGCGGGCATGAGGATGGCCTCGCCGGTTTTTAATTGAAACGGCTGGCCGGAAATCCTGATCTCGGCCTCGCCCTCCAGCACGTGGACGAGGGCGTCGAACGGGGCGGTGTGCTCGCTCAACTCCTGGCCAGCGTCGAAGGCGAACAAGGTTACGTTACCGGCTTCGGCTTTGAGGATGACCCGGCTGACGATGGCGCCTTCCTGGTAGCCGATCAGGTCGGCGAAGGTTAAGGTTTGGGCACTGGGGGTGGTAGTCATGGTTTCTCCATGGGTAGGGGCGTCCCTTGCCGTCTCGCACCGGCGTGCCGCCGGTGTTCGCGGCACGAACGGTGTGGTCGCCCAGGGCGGGGACAAACCCCGCCCCTTCAATTTATCGTATCTCAAATTGATACGCGGCTAGCTCACGCGTGAAACGAGTCGTGCCACCGACGACCAGCGTGGCCTCCTCGCCTCCACCGAGATGCAGCGGGATGTCGGCCGTCTGGTCGGCACTGAGGGGGATGATCTGGACAGTTGTGCTTTGGTTACCTTTCAGGATCAACGCCAGGCGGAAGGTCTGCGGCAGGAGGTTCTGGATGCGGACGAAGCCGGCCGCCTGCCAGCCACTGTCATCGCTCTCGAAGTCGGTCGTGTAGTTGATGGCCGGGATGGACAGGTCGTCCAGCAGGAAGCCCTGGGTGTAGACCTCCGCGTCGGTCACGTACTCGAAGCGCAGCGACACTTTCTGCCCCGCAAATTGCGAGAGGTCAACCGATTCCTGGATCCAGCCGTTACTGAGGCCGTTATAACCCCAGCCGTAACTGTTTCCCGAGGGGTCTTCGGCTGTGCCGGAAGGCGTAATGAGAATTTGCCAGTGCTGCCCATCGGTGGAAGCTTCCAGGTAAACGTAATCGTAATCCTTTTCGAGATCGTACCAGGTCCAATAGCTGAAAGTGATCGGGGCAGAAACAGCAGTGAAGTCGAACTCGCGCGTCAGGGTCATATCCGATACGTCGCCGATGTTCGACCAAAAGGCGTAGGAACCAGAATGGGGATCGCCGGACAGGATACGGGTCGAGGTGGCACCGGTGAAGTACAAGGTGTAGTCGCCGAGACATGTGATGCGGATGTAGTCCACGCCATATTGATGGACAGTGCGAGTGGCCGGTTCGGAGGGACAGGCTGAGACCGTCTCCGTTGCCGAGGTCTGGGGTGCACTGGCATAATTATGATAAATATATCGTCCGTCGCCAATTGACCCGTCCATCACGTAGTTGGTGACGGCCCAATCCAGGAAGAAATCGTCAGACGTGATAGGCTGGCCGGTCTGCGGGTCGGTGGCGTCAATCTGCCTCAAGGAGCTGTCCACGCTGGCCATGCCATTCTCCTGGTTCTTGACGAGCGCCTGGGTGGCTTCCTCTCCGAAACGATCTAGAAAATAAGTCAGGTACAAGAATCCAGCCCCGTAGTGCGGCGCGGTGTCTTGGCTCTGATCCGGCCAGTCGTTCAGTTGCAGGTCGGGATTGGTCGCATAGAGCCAATCGAAGCCACCCACGTCATAGCCGTTGATGAAAGCCGCCAGTTCGGCGAAGCCCTCGTTGATCCAGCCTTCTTCGTTGCGATCCTGGTACCAGTGGATCATATGCTGGAACTCGTGGGCCATGGTGCTATAGATATAAGAGCCGCCCAACGATGTGCCGGTGTCAATGAGGAACATCTCGTGTGCATTGGAGTATTGGCTGACGAGTGGATTGTATTCGTCGCTGGAGCCAAAGAGGCCGGCCACGTTGGCGCCCAGGTTGCGGGCATACAGGGCGTAAATGTGCGGATCGCCATCCACGCCGGGCGTCCATTCAGAGCCGAAGAATTCGCGGTCGGTCGGGTAGATTTGGGTTTCGAATGTATCGGCTAACGCCTTCAAGTCATCTTTGTTGTAACGGACATCGTCCTGCACCCAGAAATACAGGTGATCGGTGACGTAGCGCAGCGTGGCAGTGACCTGGAAGTTAGTGTTGGTATCCTGGTTGAACGCCCAGAAAGTCTCCTGCTCTCCGACCTGGCGCGGGGCGACGGGAGGTGGGAGCGTCGCCGGGATATTGCACTTACCCTGGAGTCGGCAGGCCAGATCGGGCGGGTCGTTGATGGGAACTTCCGTGTTTTCGAGCAGGAGGCGCGTGTCGAGCGGCACGCTCTCGACCGGCAGCCTGGGCACCACGACGGTGGGGGTGGGGTCGCTGGTGGCGAAAGGCATCGGAGAAAGGACAATGGGGGCTATGATCGGATTGCTCACCAAGACGAGCGCCGCGCCGCAAAGGACGAGGATCGTGCAGCAGCACAGGCAGATCAAAACCACAAATACCAAGAGGCAAGGGTGACCAAGGAATTTTGACATAATTCGTCATATTATACAATACAAAACTTGTCCAAAAGGCAAAGGTATAATGATGGCGTGACAACCCCCGCCCTGCTGACCCTCGCCATCACATCCATTGCCACGATCCTCTTGATCGGCGGCTGGCTGCGGACTGACCTGGTAGCCCTGCTCGTGCTGGTCATATTGGGCGTGGCGCGCCTGATTACGCCAGAACAGGCCCTGGCTGGCTTCAGCAGTTCGGCCGTCATCACCATCCTGGCCATCTCGATCATCGCCGAAGGCCTGCAACAGACAGGCATCACCTACCGTCTTGGCCAACAAATGAAACGCCTGGCAGGGCAAGGCGATAGACGCCTGCTGATCGTGGTCATGCTGGCGGGGGCAACCCTTTCGCTGTTCATGAACAACATCGCCGCGATGGCTGTCTTGCTGCCCGCCACAATGGGACTCGCCCGCCAGGTGCGCATACCGCCCTCCCGCCTCTTGATGCCACTGGCGTTCGGCGTGGTCGCAGGCGGCATGGCCACTCTTTTTACCACCTCGAACATCATCGCCAGCAGCGCCTTACGGGATGCGGGCTTCACGCCTTTGGGCGTTCTGGATTTCTTACCCATCGGTCTGCCGATTGTACTCGTTGTCGTCCTTTACATGCTCCTGATCGGTCGCCACTTGCTGCCAGAACGCCACCCGGCCGGGCAGGCGGCTCGTTTCCACCGACTGCGCGAGGAACTGCTCAACACGTACCGGCTGACAGCTTCCTTATGGGAAGTGGCCGTACTGAGCGGTTCAGCGATGGCCGGACTCTCCATCCGGGAGGGAGGCTGGCGGACAAAAACACGCCTGAATGTGATCGGGATCACGCGCAACGGCAACCTCATCTCCGCCCCGGCTTCGGACATGATCATTGACGAAGGAGATACCGTTCTGGCGCAGGGAGAGCCATCTGTCGAAGTGATGGTGGAATACGGTCTGCGCCTGTTCGAAGAAGAACCCGCACCGGGTCAGGTGGTGAACGGGGAAGCCACCCTGGCCGAGATCGTGCTGGCTCCCCACTCCAACTTGGTCGGCAAGACGGTGCGCGAAATCCATTTCCGCGAGAAGTTCAACCTGACCGTGCTGGCGCTGTGGCGTGGGGGCAAACCGGTCCACATTGGCTTTGCCAGTATGCCGCTGCGCGTCGGCGATGGACTGTTGGTTCAGGGCGCGGCGACTAACCTGCGCATGTTATACCGGGAGCGCGACTTCATCATCCTGGAAGAAGACCCCGAAGCCGTTCTGCGCCCCCACAAGGCTCGCCTGGCTGCCCTCATCGGCCTGGTGACGCTGGCCGTTGCGATTGCCGGATGGTTCTCCATCTCGTTGGTCAGCATGGCCGGCGCGGTGGCGATGATCGTGACCGGCTGCCTGAGCATGGACGAGGCCTATCAATCCATTGACTGGAAGGCCATTTTCCTGATCGCCGGAATGTGGCCCTTGAGCACGGCTATCCAGGCTAGCGGCTTGGGCGACGAATTGGTGCACGCGTTGCTGAACGCGGCCAGTAGCACAAGCCCGTTGATCCTGGTGACGCTGCTGCTTTTCGTGACGATGGTGTTGACCAACATCATGGCCGGACAGGCCGCCGCGCCTATCGTCCTGGCGCCCATTGGGCTGGCAATCGCCAAGGCCACTAGCAGCGACCCGCGCATGTTGTTGATGGCTATCGCGTTGGGCTGCTCGCTGGCCTTCCCGACGCCCCTCGGCCATCCGGTCAACGTGATCGTGATGGGCTCGGGCGGTTATACGTTCAGGGATTTCCTTCGAGTGGGCTGGCTGCTCACCCTGCTGCTCTTCCCCGTCATTTTGCTGGGGCTGCATTTCTTCTGGGGATTATAAATTAAGACTCCCGGCGTCTGTGAGACGCCGGGAATCTGGGGTTAATCTAATATCCCCAGATCATAAACCCCCGGAGGTTCTTTGATCCCCAACAGCAAGGCTAACAAGGCTGGGGCAACATCCATGTCTGGAAGGTCTGTCTTGTAAGCCTGCTCCTGGGCAGCGCGTTCGCGCAAGGAACGCCACAGCAGGGCGCGCTCATCCGAAGCGACGACCAGTTCATTGAGCGTGCGCGCCTTCAGCAGGTATTCCCCAGTCGTGTAAAGAAAAGTCAACCGCCGCCATTTTTCAGCTATGACCGGATGTACCAATCGTTCCAACGGCCCGATTTGTAGCCTGTAATATTCCTCTCGCGCTCGCGGATGGTCTGGCTCGTCGCGCAGGAGTTCGAGGCGCGTGGTCAGCTCATGGCCGCGCACCGCAGCAGTCCACTCGATCCGTCCACCGGATTCGCCAAACGTTCCGAGTTGGTAAAAAGCCAGGTAATCCACGGCGACGACTTTCGGCGCGGTGCGGAACGGGATGCGGTACCAGCCCAAAAGCCGCGCAATTTCCAGGTCGCGCGGAGACGGCAGGAGGCAAACCAAGATGAGGGAGACGGGGGTCAACATGAATTAACTTTACACCAAAACAGGAAAAGACTCAACGCAAATACTCTCCGAGTACGATGTGGCGCGAATAGGCAAATATCGCAAATGGATTTCTGAATTTATTCGCGTCATTCGCTCATTCGCGAAATTCGCGTTAAAAGACCGAAACCAGCCTTTCTTTCCATCTTCTGTCCCCTATGGTCAGTTACACCAATCCCACTTCCTTATTGAACTCCACGATCAACTCATCAATCTCATCCGTCTGCTTCTGGACAGCCGTCCAGTAATCCGGCTCGTGCCATTGGGCAAGGATTTCAGGATAAGTCTTGCCCTGCTGCTCGACCCAGGTGAAGTACTTCAGGTTATGGATGCGGCGGCGGTCGGTGTAGCGTAGTTCGAGCAGGTTGTCGGTGGACTGTCCGTGCAGGTAACGGGCGAAGTCAGCAGCGGCGTCTTTTTCGGTGTATTCTCCGAACTCGGTGTGCATCTCTTTCAGGCGGGACTG
>JALHUM010000226.1 GCA_022865905.1 Anaerolineales bacterium
TGGGAAGGGTACTGGGCTGGCGTTTTCTTTGGGACGCTGGGTGGCGTGGGTCTGGCATTGCTCTGGCGCGCAATTGGCGGTTTGGAAGTGACCTGGTGGCAGGGAGGCGTGCTGGGCCTGGTGATGTCGGTGTTCCCCACGCTCGGCGATCTGGGCGAGAGCATGTTCAAACGGCAGGCGGGCTTCAAGGATTCCAGTAACATCATCCCTGGTCATGGCGGTTTTCTGGACCGGGTCGATTCCTGGCTGTGGGGCGCAGTGTTGGGCTATTATTTGATCATCTGGTTTGTTCGCTAAGTATCCATCCGAAAAATTCGTAGAAGCGGCTCCTCGCGTAGCACCCTGCGGGCATGCCGTCGGGCATGGGAGCGTGACCCTCTTATCTAAAAGGTATTGGTTCTAAGGCCGAACACAGGAGGTGGTGCATGGAATTCGAACCGACACGCAACCTGGCGCTGGAACTGGTGCGGGTGACCGAGGCGGCCGCGCTGATGGCCGGTCGTTACATGGGCCGCGGCGATATGATGGCCGCCGACCATGCTGCGGTGGAAGCGATGCGCCTGGTGCTGAATTCCATCCAGATGAATGCGATCATTGTCATCGGCGAAGGCGAGAAGGATCATGCGCCGATGTTGTTCAATGGGGAGCGCGTCGGCAACGGCAGCGGCGCGGAAATGGATATCGCGGTGGACCCGATTGACGGCACTCGCCCCCTCGCCCATGGCACCTATAATGCCCTCTCGTCCGTTGCCATCGCGCCGCGTGGGACGATGTTCGACCCCGGCCCATTTGTCTACATGGACAAGATCGCTGTCGGGCCGGAAGCGAAGGGCAGGATCAACATCGAAGCGCCTGTGGCGGAGAACCTGCAAGCCATTGCCAAAGCCACGGGCAAGGCTGTCGAAGATCTGACTGCCGTCATCCTCGACCGCCCGCGCCACGCGGAGTTGATCGCCGAGGTGCGCCGCAATGGCGTGCGCATCCGCCTGCTTTCGGATGGCGACGTGGCCGGCGCGCTGATGACCGCCTGGCCGGATTCGGGCATTGACGTGCTCTTCGGCATTGGCGGCACGCCGGAGGGCGTGCTGGCCGCCTGCGCTTTGCGCGCCATGGGCGGCGAGATCCAGGGCAAGCTCTATGCTCGCAACGATGACGAGCTGCGCCGCGGGCGTGAAATGGGTTACAACTTCGAGAAGATCCTGACCATGGACGACCTGGTGGCCTCCGAAGATGTTTTCTTTGCGGCCACCGGCATCACCGAAGGCGAGTTGCTGCACGGCGTGAAATACTTCGGTAGCGGCGCGCGCACCGACAGTCTGGTCGTGCGCGGTCTTACCGGCACCGTGCGCCAGATCGTTGCCACCCATCGCTGGGATAAACTCAGCCGCCTGAGCGCCATCAAGTACCAAGACTTGACACCCAATTAGCTTAACCGTATAATCCCGCCTGCCTTCCTCGCTAGCTCAATTGGCAGAGCGGGCGGCTGTTAACCGCTAGGTTCGAGGTTCAAGTCCTCGGCGAGGAGCACAAAGCGCCCAAACGGGCGCTTTTTTGTTCAGGTTGTGGAAGCCGGGCAGTATACTTATCCTTCGTCTCGCACCTGCTTCGTGTTCCTTTTTGCTCACGTGCCCCTGTTCTGTAAGGATCGTGGTTTGACAACGGCCGCTTCTGCCGGCTCTACATGTATGGTCACGTCGGCTTTGGGGAGGATTACCCGGATGGCCTTCTCGATGGCCTCGGTGGCCGCGTGGGCTTCGTTCAGAGTGCAGGAGCCATTCATGGTCACGTGCAGGTCAATGAACCACCGAAGGCCTACTCGGCAGCGCACCCGAAGGCCGGATGCGTACGGCGTGGGCGTCCACCACGCCCGGAATTGAGATCGCTGCCTGCTCGACCTTTTCGACCAGTCCCTTGGGGGCGGCGTCGAGCAGCGCCTGGATGGTGCGCCAGCCCAATTCCGCGCTGACGTAGACCACGATGAGCGCCACGATGCTGGCTGGTCTGTTGTTCCTGGTGGGATGGTTATTCAGGAAGCAGATCCGCGGCTGAAGGGTATAGCGAAAAAAGGGGTGCAGCGGGCACGAAGTGCCCACGCCCCCCTTTTTTCGCACAGCTTGCCCCTCCCCGTTTCGGGGAGGGGCCGGTTTTGGGGTCGAGTAATCTTACTTTGAGAAAATTTTACGTCTTTTGTGCCAATTTGCAGTCACCAGCCCAATCCCTAATGGGATAAGCAGCGCGCTGCTGCAAAACGGCAGTTTTGGGTTGGCAGTTGGAGCAGGCGTCTCACCAGTCATCCGGGTGGGAATCGGCGTAGTGGATGGCGCGGCCGTTGCTGCCAGTGTCGGGGTTTCGGTCGGTACGACTTGCGCTGGTGTTGGGGTAGCTGTCAACCAGAGCAATAGGTAACGGTCGTTATCTTTACGCACGGCCTCGGGGAGTGCGTAAGATATGTCATCCAGGAGAGACCGGGCTTTGGCGTTGTTTGGATCAAGCTCAATGGAACGATTGAGTTCCTCGAGGGCGTGAAGCATATCGGCGTTGTCTCCTGGATTAACAAAGAAGATATCCCAGTAATAATGCAAATACAGGAGTTCTCCAAAACCCGCGTGCCAAAGGGCATCCTCAGGCAGCAATGTGACGGCCTTCTCGTATGCTTGACTACTGAGGTGGTACAACTCTTGACCGCCAGCATCCTGTCGCGTGCCACGCCGTAGTAAAGTGATCTCTTTATATATTTTACCCAGGCGACCCCAGGCCTCGCCGTCGTCTGGATTACGGCTGACGTTATCGCGCTCGGTCAATACCTTTTTCCATGCAGAGGGCATGACGAGTGAGATTTCTATATTGTTCTCGTTGGTCGGTTCCAGGTTTTCGTAATGCCAGCGCATCTCATTGCTGGAAAATACCCCGCCTGGTGTGGTCTGCGACCAACCGATTTGCGTGTCGAGAATAAGGTTTTGCGGATTGGCCTCGTATGGCAGGCGCAGGATGATGTCGGCGCTGCCTATGGTATCCTTCCAGCCCGCGCCTGTTGCCAGAATATAATAATAGGCAACATAGGGATATTCTCCTGTCCCCTCTAGAGTGTACGAGACCTGGATGGAAACATCCTGTCCGGGTGGGAAGGTCGCCTCGAATTCTGCCCATGGGACAGTATCGTCACCATAACGAGGGTCACTCCCGCTGGTGGGATGGGTTTGAACAGTGTTGCCATTGACTTTGACATCTAAATTGGTGATGTCGGGGTACATGAAAAACCCATCATTGTTACTGATTGGGAAGCCCACATTCATCACCTCAGTCTGGCTACCCAGGTTACGCATGGTGAAATCGGCGCTCACGCGCGCCTTGCCGAGGCTATCCGCTGGCGCATTGGCTTGCACGTCAATCAGCACGGTTTCAGCTATCATGCGCACCTGGGTGACTTCGCTCCCCGGCTGCGGGTTGGAGCCTGGTGGGTTCATCGGTGGAGCGACATCGGCGCGGGCGCGAGAGGGGACAAGTAATGTTGAAAAAACCAGAACGGCTGCCATAGTCAGTTTCAACCAGCGTTTCATCAAGTTCTCCTTCGGCGAATCGAATAGAAACGGTAAAGTGATTATAGCAAACTTACCGGTCCCACTTCAACACGCCACCCCTCCATCTGCTTTCCCCTCAGCAGCGACTCCGGCTCCGGCCCGCGCAGCACGATCTGCCAGCGGTAGAGCCCGGCGACTCTAGCGAAGAAACACGGCACGGGGCCAATCACAGTGGTTAGTGTACGGTGTTCAGTGGTCAGCCATTGCTGGATTTTTTTCGCCATTTGCTGTGCGGTGGCCTCGGCTTTTGCTGCATCGTAGTGGCGGTATTCCAGCCGCACCAGTCGGGAATACGGCGGGTAGCCCAACCTGCGCCGCTCCTGCAGTTCGCGGGCGTAGAAGGCGGCGTAATCGTGACCGGCAGCGGCCTGGATGGCGTAATGCTCCGGCTGGAAGGTCTGCATGATGACCTGTCCGCCGCGCGCCGAGCGCCCAGCGCGGCCGGCCACCTGCGTCAGCACCTGGAAAACGCGCTCGGCCGCGAACGGGTCGGGCAGGTTCAGGCCCACGTCCGCCAGCACCACGCCGACCAGCGTCACCAGCGGCAGGTCAAGCCCCTTGGCGAGCATCTGGGTGCCCACCAAAACGTCAGCGCGGTGGGCGACGAAGTGGCTCAGGATGATCTCGTGGGCGTCCTTCTGGCGTGTGGTCTCCCAGTCCCAGCGCAGGGTGGTGGCCTGCGGGAAAAGCCGCTGCACCTCGGCCTCCACCCTTTCACTCCCCAGCCCGTACTGGCGTATCTGGTCGCTGCCGCACGCCGGGCAGGTTTTGGGAAGTTGCCGGTGGTAGCCGCAATAATGGCATACAAGGTTGAAGGCTTCGGCCTGAGGCTCAATCCGAAGTGTTGAAGGTTGTCGAACGGTCGAGCTTTCAACCTTCAACTTATCACCTTCAACGTGATAGGTGAGCGGCGTATCGCAGTTTGGGCACTTCGCTACATAACCACACTCGCGGCAGAAAACGTACGTCGCCGTGCCGCGCCGGTTGAGGAAGAGGATGGCCTGCTCGTTGCGTTCGAGCACCTCAGCCAGCGCCTCAGTCAGCGCCCGGCTGAAGATGCCGCGATTGCCAGATTTGAGTTCCTCGCGCATGTCAATAATCTGAACTGGTGGGAGTCCGGCGTCTCTGACGCCGGATTGCCCGAAGTCAGCCTGTCCTGGCCGACAGGCCAGGGAGACTTCGGACTCCGGGTGGGGAATCCGCCTCGGCAATTCCATCCGGACGCTTTCCCCGACCTCAGCCTGATACCGCTGCACGATGCTCGGTGTCGCTGTACCCAGGATGCACACCGCCCCGCACAACCGGGCGTAGACTTTTGCCGCCTCGACTGCATGATAGAACGGCGGCTCGGATTGGTAATATGAACCATCGTGGCACTCGTCCGCGACGATCAGTCCGATATTGGGCAGTGGGCTGAAGAGCGCGCTGCGCGGCCCGATGACCACTTTCAGCAGGCCGAGTCGCGCCCGCCTCCAGGTATCGTAGCGCTCGCCCTCGGAGAGCTTCGAGTGCACCAACCCCACCTGCCCAGGGAAGCGCGCCAGGAAACGGCGTACGGTCTGCGGTGTGAGCGAGATTTCCGGGACGAGGATGATGGCCTGTTTGCCGCGACGGATGGCCTCGGCTGCCGCGCGCAGGTAGATCTCGGTCTTGCCCGAGCCGGTGACTCCGTGAAGTAAGAAGGCTGAAGGCTGAAGGCTGAAAGAGTTAAATGCCTGAAGGATTTGCTCCCATGCTCTCTGCTGGTCGGGCGTCAGTTCTGGCGGCTCGCTGCTCTCTAATCCTCTACTCTCTATCCTCTGCAAGGGATCACGCCAGATTTCCGTCTCTCTCAAGACAATCAGCCCGCGCTCATCCAATTCCTGCAAATCGGACAGGTTGCAGCCTGACTCGGCATACACCCACGAGACGTTGACTGGTTCCGGTGCGGAAACGAGGAATCGCAAAGCGGCCTGGCGGCGTTTGAGCGTCTCGGCGGTCTTGCCAAGCTCAAGCATGGCGGCTTGGGCGGTCTCAGGCGTCACCGCCAGTTGCGCCGTGCGGACGAATTTGGGGCGTATGCTCGGAGGCGGGAGGACGGATTGGCTTGTCAGTAGGCCGCTGCGCACCAAGTATTGCGCTGTTTTGCGCCAGTCCACCCGGCTGAAGTGGCGGTCAATTTGACGGCCGCGCAGCGCCCCCCGGTTTTGGAGCAAGTCGAGCAAACGAGATTCGATAATCGAGATTCGTGATCCGGATCTATTCTCTATTCTTGATTCTCGAATCTCGAATAACGTGTCTGCCTGCTGCGCCAATCCCACCGGCAGCATCAGGTTGATGATTGCCGCGAGAGGATTGAGCGTGGACTCGGCCAGTTGACTGGCGAGTGCGATTTGTGCAACCGTAAGAACAGGCTGAGGGTCGAGCAAATCGAGTACGGGCTTGGTCTCAGCCACGGATGGCTCGGCGGTCAATTCCAATACCACGCCCTGCACCGTCTGTTTGCCAAATGGAACAGTGACCAGATGCCCCGCGCCGATTTTTCCTTCCAGTTCAGGGGGCAGGGCATAATCGAAAACGCCCGTGACGGTGGGGACGTTGACGGCGATCTTGGCGAAAAGAGAATTAACCACCGATGAAAGTGATGAACACGGATAAGTTAAACATTATTGGTAATAACGAATGGGACGCGGACACCTGCACTTGCGCCAGGTGCAAGTGTGAACGCGGAAAATGCGGATTTTAGATGTCATCATCTGTGTTCAGCCTATTTATATGTGGTTGATTTCATCACCACCGCCGCGCCATATCCTACCACCTGGCTGTAATCGCCGGTCACGTCGCCGGAGGTGGTGTGGTGCAGCACTTTGACGGTGTCCGCGCCCAGCTCACGCGCCGCCCAGAGCACGGCGGCGGTTGCGGCATGTCCGCAGGCGAAGCCTTTGCCGCTTCGTTCGGCCGCGAAGATGCTCTCCGGTGAGAAGGACTCGATGCAGCGCAGCATCTCGGCGTCGTAAGCGTTGGCCTCGTCCTGAGTGTAAAAGTGCGAGAGATCAGTGCTGGCGACCAGCAGCGCATTCTGCTCCTTCAAAACCTGCGCCAGGGCTTTGCCGAGTTTCTCGGAGACTCTGGGCGATTGTTCGCGCACCATTACTGGCAGGAGCTTGAATTCACCTGCCAGGGCGCGCTGCAAGAAGGGCAGCTCGATTTCGAGCGAGTGCTCCGGGTCACGTGTCACAGGCGAGAGACCGAAGCCGAGTTCAGCGCGCAGGGCGGCGTCCAGCCCGGCGACGGCCTGCTTATCCAGCGGGATCTCGCCCAGCGGGGTGGCGTAAGCGGCGTGGGCGGTGACGAGCAGCGGCTCGAAGTACGGGTGGTGCATGGGTGAGATGACGGCGACCAGGTCGGGCGCTCGGCCGCGCACCGCCGCGAAGGCGTAACCGGCCACCGCGCCGGAGTAGCGGTGCCCGGCGTGCGGTGCGATGACGGCGATCACCTCGCCGGGCAGCTCGGGCAGTTCAGCCTGGTCGAGGTAGTGGTCTATTTCTGCGGCTAATGCCTTCGGCTGGCCTTCGTACCAGGTTCCGGCGATGGGGGAGGGGCGGACGTCCAGGGTAGTCATAAGCGCCTCCTTTCTAGGTAATATTGTAGCACGGAGGCTGCCGGATGATTGATGCCAATTGGCCGATGGCTGATGGCTAATGACGGATGGCGGCTAAAGGGGTTGTTCTATATTCATCTATAGACTGCATCGGACAAGAACCATTTCAACCTCAGTTCCTGGGCAAGTGCATGTGAGGGCAAATTGTCCGAGTGGTGGCTGTAGAACGGGATTTTGCCTTCCTGCTGGAGGTGAAAAGCCCAGGCGGTTGTCACCTGGCGGGCGTAGCCGCGCCGCCGGTAAGCGGGCAGGGTTTGCACCCAGGCCTCCGCGCCGATGGCGTTCTCGCGTGAAGAGACGCAGGCCGCGACGATTTGCCCGTCAGCAAGTATGGCGCAGGCTGTGACCTGGCTGAGATTCAGGTTGGGGTCGTATTTGACGATCAAGTCGCGTTGGGCCTCGCTCAAGCGGACGACGCTGAATGGGTAGTTTTCGGCTCTCAGCGCGGGAAAGGTGTAGCTGCGGCCAGTCCAGATTTCGGGGCAGGGTGTGTCCGCAGCCAGGACGGCTTTGATCCTTTCGTGATCGTGGAAAGCATGTTCCGGCGAGATCTGCATCAGGGCACCCCTGAGATGGGCGGGCAAATTGTGACGAGGGAACAGGCTGTAGCCCTGTTCGTGGTTCAGGACGAGCAGGCGAGGCATTTTATCGGTAATGGACTCATCCAGGGAAATGAGCAGGCCGTCAGTAGTGACGTCCAGGCCGTCCATGGCCAGGTAGCGCTGGACGATTTCAGGTGTGTTCATCTCGTAAGCGCTCTAGAATCCGTTTTGTGGCTTGGAAGGCCAGCGGAGGCAGATCATAGAGAGAGAAGAACGCAGCCTGATCAGCGTCATCCTGGGCGGTGAGCTGGCCACTGAGGATTTCTGCGCGGTAGAAAATGATCATGTTCGCGCCGCGCGGATGTTCCAGTCCGGCGATCACGTCCATCACAGCGGTGACGAGCACGCTCAGGCCGGTCTCTTCCAGGCACTCACGCTCGGCGGCGCGCGCCGGGTCTTCTTCGGCGTCCACGAAACCGGCTGGCAAAGTCCATAGGCCGCGAAAAGGATCCTTGGCGCGGCGGATGAGTAGCACGCGGCCATCTTGCTCGACCAGGACGGCCGCCGCGACTTTCGGGTTGGCGAAGTAGATCCAGCCGCACTGCGGGCAGACGGGACGGACTTTGCCAAAGCGCGTTTCGTGAGTTATCGCGCTCCCGCAGCGGGGACAGTAGTTATTTTCGGTGGAAAGGGACATCGGGGAGGTAAAGCGTGAAAGGTCAAAAGTAAGAAGAGAAAATGAATGGGTGGCTTACTCTTTTTTTACTTCTGACTTTTTACTTTTTTCGCAAACGCTCGGTTCGTCTGCCAGCGGAGGAGGAAGGTCGCGCATCCAAGAATTAATGCCAGCGCTAACAGCGCGATTTGCAGTGGACTCAGGCTGAAAGATGGTTTCACCTTTTCTTCCGGCATCGTCTGGGGAACAGATGGGGGGATGGCGGGCTGTTCCAACACGGCGATTTCAGGCGTGGGGGTGCGCTGCTCCAACGTGCGTGCTTCAGGCAAAGGGGTCGCCTCGAGCATCGGTGCAGGCGCGAGCAGGGCGTTGGCTTCAGGCGTTGACGTAGCTTCGATTACGAGGCCCTTATCCGTAGCTTCTGTCGCATTCTCTGCTGGACCGCCGCCAACGCCGCCGCCGTAAGCGGGCGCCATTTTCTGCGGCGCGGGAGCCTGTGCGCCCAGTGCGATGGGGCCAAGCAGGTTGCCAGCGAAGGTGACGAAGAGAAGCAACGTCGCGACGACGGAGGCGAACCGCAAAACCGGTACAGCGCGCGGCTGCGGCGGGCGCAGGCCAGCCATCTTTGGGGTGAGGGTAAAGCTGCGCGGCGCGCGTCGGCGCGGCGTGCGGCGGAGCAAGGCGCGGGTTGTGCGCAGTTCGTCCAGCGCGGCGGACAGGCCCGCGTCCCGCGCGAAGCGGGATTCCAGGCGCGCCCGTTCAGCCTGCGATAGTTCCCCGTCCAGGTAAGCCGATAGTCGTTCAACGTCGCGGAAGGAGGCTGCCGTCATATACCACGCTCCTTTTCCAGACGGAAGGCGGCAGGTAAAAGTTCCCGGAAGGCCTGCAGGCACTCGCGCAGACGCAGGCGGGCGCGCGCTAGGCGGCTCTTGATCGTGCCGATGGGCTTGCGCAGCGCAGTGGCAACCTCGGCGTAATCCAGGCCTTGGATGTCAGCCAGCACGACCACCGCGCGGAAATCAGTGGGCAGGCCATCCATGCAGTGCTGGATGGCGTGTTCGAGTTCGGCCTGCTCCAGTTGAGCTTCAGGGGAGAGATTCGGATCGGCCAGCCAGCGCGGGGATTCGAGGTTATCGTCGTCTTCGTTGACGGGTTCGAGGGGCGTGGTGGGACGGCGTTTCCGGCGGCGCAGTTCGTCGTAACAGGCGTTGGTGACGGTGCGCAGCAGCCAGGCGCGGAAGGAGCCACCGCGGTAACCGTTCAGCCCGCGGAAGGCGGAGAGAAAGGCCTCTTGCGTGGCGTCCGCGGCCAGGTCTGCGTCGTTCAGGATGCGCAGCGCGGTGTTGTAGAGCGCGTCCTGGTAGGCCAGCACGAGCCGGTTGAAGGCCTCCAGATCGCCGCGCTGGGCGTCACGGATGAGGGCGGGTTCGTCCATTGGATGTATTTTACCGCAGGTTTCAAATTGGCTGCACAATCTGGCTGCCTTTTTGATACAATTCGACCTTGTGACCGAAGATCCCACCGAGAGGCGCAGAAACTGGCTGGATTTCCCTATCAGCGGGATACGCTGGAATACCGAAACGCTGCTGACGATCGTCATCCTCATCCTGGCGGTCGTGACCCGTTTCTATGACCTGGGGGCGCGGGCGGCCAGTCACGACGAGATCAA
>JALHUM010000227.1 GCA_022865905.1 Anaerolineales bacterium
TACATAGCCGCTGGTGATGCCCTTGGCGGTCGTAATGATGTCCGGCGTGACATTCCAGTGATCCACCGCGAACCATTTGCCGGTGCGACCCCAACCGCTCATCACCTCGTCCGAAATGAGCAGGATGCCGTACTTGTTGCACATCTCGCGGATGCGCCGCCAGTAGTCATCCGGGGGAACAATGAGACCGTACGAGCCGGTCACTCCTTCCATGATGATGGCGGCGATCTTGTCCGGACCCTCGTACTTAATCACCTCTTCGACGTGTGAGATACACTCCCGTTTGCAGGATTCCGGCTTCTGCCCAAACGGACAGCGGTAGCAGAACGGGTCAAGGAAATGCACCGCGCCCGGCATGGCCGGTTCCACGGCTAGGCGGCGATAGTCACCGGTCAGGGCAATCGAGCCGTGCGTGGCGCCATGGTAGGAGCGGTAGCGCGCCAGGATTTTATGCCGCCCGGTGTAGAAACGGGCAATCTTGATGGCATTCTCGTTGGCTTCCGCACCGCCAAGCGTGAAGAAAGTTTTCTTGAGATTTCCAGGCGTGACTTCGGCCAACTTCTTGCCCAGCAATCCGCGCACATCAGTGGCATTGCCGGGATGCACAAAGCACAACTTTGCAGCCTGTTCCTGAATGGCCTTGACCACCTTCGGGTGTTGGTGGCCGATATTCGTGTTCATCAATTGTGACGAGAAATCAAGATAGCGTTTCCCGTTAGTATCCCAGAAGTAAACCCCCTCTGCCCTTTCCACCGGGATCGGCCTGACCTGTCCCTGCACGGACCAGGAGAAGAACGTGTACTCTCGGTTGAGTTTGACAATTTCTTGAGAAGTAAGTTTAGACAAAGCAGACCTCCAACAATTCCTCTTTACGCTTCGCGCTCCACGCTCTACGCTCTACGCCTCACGCCTCACGCTTCACGTTTCACGTTTCACGCTTTACGCTCCACGTTTCACGCTTTACGCTCCACTGCTTTCACCGCCTCGCGAAACACATTTAGCGTCTCATCAATATCGGCCTCGCTATGTGAATAACACAGGAACCACGGCTCGCGCGGATCGTGATCAGGCATCACGCCGCGCTCGATCATCGCGTCAACTAAGGCAAGGTAATATTCCTGTTCGCTCGCGCTCCAGCTCCGCTGGTCAGTGACTTTCTTCACGCCGATGGCATACGCGAACATGGCCGGATAACCGTTCATGCAATGCGGAATGCCTTTTTCGGAAAAAATCTTCGAGATGCCCTCCATCAGCCGCTTGCCGCGCAGGTTGATGGTTTTGATGATCGGCTGGGTCTGGAGCAGGGTCAGGGTAGCCCAGGCGGCCGCCACGCCGGGCTTGTAGTTCGTGTACGTGCCGCCCTGAGCAACGCCATGACCGATGATGCTCATGATCTCCTTTTTGCCTCCGAAGGCGGCCACGGGGTAGCCATTGCCAATCGCTTTAGCGTACGTCGCCAGGTCCGGTTTGATGTGGTAGTACTCCTGCGCCCCGCCGTTGGCGATGCGGAAACCCGTCTTGACCTCGTCGAGGATGAAGACGATCCCGTACTCATCACACTTTTTCCGAATGAGATCGAGAAAGCCTTTCTGCGGCAGGATCGCGCCGCAGTTGCCCATGCACGGCTCGGCAATGATGGCCGCCACCTGTTCCCCGGCTGATTTGAGCGTTTTCTCGAGCAGTTCTGGGTCATTGAATGGCAGTGTGATGACCATTTCGGTCAGCAGACGCGGGATGCCGGAGCTGGACGGGATCGGGATCGGGTTGCGGGCATTGCCGTATGACTCCACTGGCGCGTACGTGGACCAGAGCGTGTAATCCTGGAAACCGTGATACATGCCCTCGAACTTGATGATTTTCTCGCGCCCGGTGTAGGCGCGTGCCACGCGCAGCGCGTGCATGGTCGCCTCGGTACCGGAGCAGGCCAGCCGCACCATTTCGACGCATGGACACATCGCCACCATTTTTTCGGCAACTTCGATTTCCAATTCGCTGGTCATGGCCGCCAGCGTGCCGAGATCAATCTGCTCTTTGACTTTTTCATTCACCGCGTCATAGGCGTGACCGAGGATGATCGGCCCAAAAGCCAGACGGTAATCTATGTACTTGTTCCCGTCGGCGTCCCAGACGTAAGCATTCTTGGCTTTCGACAGGTACGGGGTGATCCCCTCACCCCAAAACCGGAAATTGGAATTGACCCCCAGCGGCAATACTTTGAATGCGCGCTTTTGCAAAGCTGCATTCTTTTGCCATGCGATCTTCATGCGATACACTCCTCACTCGGTGACATTATTTTCTACGTGGCCGTCGCCGCTGGATACAGAACCAGGCGGCACGCGCCACTCATAGACATCCTTGAGAACAACCGGAACGATGGAAGTGGTCGTCTTCCGCACGCCCGGGATCTTCCCGATCACCTCCGTCACGAAGCGATAGACCTCCGCCGTATCCCTGGCGTAAACCTGCACGCTGACGTCTGTCTCGCCGATGGAACAGGCCACGTAGCTGACGCAATCGTACTTGGCCGCCTTGCGTGCGACCTCCTGGATCGAATCCGACTCGACCTCCAGGAAGACATCTGCGACGGTTGTATACCCGAACACCTTAGGGTTGACGATTGGCCTGATTTGAATTACTTTTTCAGCGACCATCCGCTCGATACGATAACGGACAACGCGCTCAGAGAGATTCCCCCCAACGCGCCGCGCAATTTCTGCCGCCGGCATGCGTCCATCTTCCATCAGAAGCTCGACAATTCTCAGGTCTATTTCGTCGCTTTCGTACATTATCTCACAAATATTTTTCCATTTCCAACTAGGCTATATCTACTCTAGCCACTTTTCCATGAAATTCAAGTGACATTTGTCATCTCTCGGTCTCTCTCGGCCTGTTGTCATTGCCACTTTTTTGGCCAGGGTGCATCGCTCGGCGTGCTGGGCGTCGCCTCCGGCACCTGGATGTGGCTGGCGTACATCTTTGACGCCATCCTGCTGTTGACCGGCATCATCGGCTTCTGCCCGTTGTACATGCTGTTCAAGTTCAGCACCAAGAAAAACTAGAACAAGTCAAGAACACCGCACAAAGACGACCCGCGTGGGTCGTCTTTGTGCGGTGTTCTTGATACCCTATATTTCGGAGAGGGTATAATTCAGGCATGCCCTCTCACCCTTCTCCATTGGTCATCGCCATTGCCGGTGGCTCCGGCTCTGGCAAGACAACCGTCGCTCAAGTCATCCTCCAGCGCGTCGGCCCAGACCGGATATCCTTCCTCCAGCACGATGCCTATTACAAGGATCTGAGCGGCCTGCCTCCTGTCCAGCGCGCCGAAGTCAACTTTGACCACCCCAATTCCCTCGAATCCGAACTGCTCATCCAACACATCAAACAACTAAAAAACGGCCAGCCGGTAGAAGTGCCGATCTATGACTTCGCTAACCACAGCCGCACCGAGCGGACATACTCGGTCCAGGCGCGCGGCGTTATCCTGGTCGAAGGCATCCTGCTCTTTGCCGAGCCAGCCCTGCGCGACCTGTTCAACGTCAAGCTCTTCGTGGATACCGACTCGGACATCCGCTTCATCCGCCGCTTGCAGCGCGACATCGCTGAACGCGGCCGGACGACAGATTCGGTCATCCACCAGTACATGACCACCGTCCGCCCGATGCACCTGGAGTTCGTCGAGCCTTCCAAACGCTATGCCGATGTGATCATCCCCGAAGGCGGATTCAACGCCGCCGCGCTGGATATGGTGGTGGCGCGGATCGAGACATTGTTAAGGTAACGCATGAATAAGCGCCGTCTCACCCTCGTTCGATGGCTGACCCTGGTCGGGGTGATCGCGCTCATCGTGGTATTGTTCATCTTTCGCGACCAGGTCAGGAAGTTAGAGAAGTACGGCTACGCAGGCATCTTCCTGATCTCCATCGCCGCCAACGCCACTATCATCATCCCGATCCCCGGCGTGGCGTTCACCACCGCCATGGGCGCGATTTTCAACCCGGCCGGTGTGGCGGTGGCGGCCGGACTGGGCGCGGCCATCGGCGAACTCTCCGGCTACCTGGCCGGTTTCAGCGGACAGGGGGTCGTCGAGCGGGTCGCCTTGTATGGAAAATTGACCACCTGGATGAAGGCGCACCAGAACCTGGCCTACGGCCTGATCGTTTTGCTGGCGTTCATCCCCAATCCGCTCTTCGACTTGGCTGGAATGGCCTCCGGCGCGCTCAAGCTCCCGCTTTGGAAATTCCTGATTGCATGTAGCGTAGGAAAAATCCTGAAAATGCTCTGCTTCGCCTACGCTGGATACTATTCGATCAACTGGCTGACTGGATAATAGAAAAATCACCACGGAGAACACGGAGTCCACAGAGATTCTTTGTTTTTCTCCGTGTTCTCCCTGGCCTAGCCCGCCAGGGCTGGCTGTACGCCCTGTGGTGAGACAAGGAGACTCTTATGTACGACTACACCAATCTTGATGCCTACCTCGATTCTCACCTCGACGAGAGCATCGCCGAGCTATCCAAACTGGTCGCGCAGCCCTCGGTCGGCGCGCAGAATTTGGGGATAAAAGAATGCGCCGAACTGGTCGCCGGGATGCTGCGCAAGCGCGGCTTCGCAACTGAGATCATGCCCACTGAGGGCGCGCCGGTCGTCTTTGGCGAGCGCAAAGCCAAAAGCGACAAAACGCTGCTGTTCTATTGCCATTACGACGTTCAACCACCCGAACCGCTGGAACTGTGGGAAACGCCCCCCTTCGAGCCATCCCTGCGCGGCGGCAAACTCTACGGGCGCGGCGTCGGCGACGACAAGGGGCACATCGTCAGCCGCCTGTTTGCCATTGACGCCTTGCTGAATGAATATGGAGAACTTCCCTGTAACGTGAAGTTTATCATCGAGGGCGAAGAAGAAACGTCCAGCGTCCACCTGCACGAGTACGTGCTGAACAACAAAGAGCGGCTCAAGGCCGATGGCTGCATCTGGGAATTCGGCGGCGTAGATCACGAAGAGACGCCCATCCAGTATCTCGGCCTGCGCGGTATCTGCTATGTGGAACTCTCGGTCGAGACGGCTGCCACCGACGTGCACTCCGGCATTGGCGGCTCGATCTTCCCCAACGCGGCCTGGCGTCTGGTCTGGGCGCTGAACTGCCTCAAAGGGCCGGACGAGCGCATCCGCCTGCCCGGCTTCTACGACAAGGTGCGCAAACCCTCTACCCGCGACCTCGAGTTGATGGCCGCTCTGCCGGAAACTTCCGCAGCCTACAAGAAACAGTACGGCGTCAAATCCTTTATCAAAGGGCTGACCGGCGGCGTTGAGTTGCGCGTCGAGGAAGTCTTCACGCCCACTTGCACCATCTGCGGGCTGACTTCCGGCTATCAAGGCCCCGGCTCGAAGACGGTGCAACCCGCCAAAGCCTCGGCCAAGGTGGATTTCCGCCTCGTCCCGGACCAGAGGCCTGCGGACGTGCTCGAGCAGCTTCGCCGCCACCTGGACGCCGAAGGCTACTCTGATGTGCAGGTCGAATTATTGGGCGGCGAGGCCCCGGCGCGCACCGACCCGGACGATCCCTTCATCAAGCTGGTCTGCGATACGGCGCTCGAAGTCTACGGCAAGCCGATGGCCCTGCTCCCTCTCGTCGGCGGCTCCGGCCCCAACTACCCCTTCGTCCACGACCTGGGCCTGCCGGTGGCGACCGCCGGTCTCGGCCACCCGGATGGGCGCGGCCACGCCCCCAACGAGAACATCCGCATGGATCTGTATCTCAAGCACGCCAAACACATGGCGCGGCTGATGGCAGCGTTTGGCAGGTAGCAGTTATAGAAACTGAGGCAAATGCGCAAACGAGTGCATACCCTTCGGAAAGTAAGCAGGAGCGCGTAAAAATGAGTTTGGCATGTCTGGCAACCGCTAGGTGGTGGGATGAACGTAATGTCTTGGATGAGAATGGCGCGATTATGAAATCAGACCTCACAGGTCTTGGAGACTTGTGAGGTCTGGTCAAACGAGGTAGAAAAACCGGCCTCAGCAGCCGGATTTGCAGGTGACAGTAACCTCGCAAGTGACGGCCACCAATGGGCTACTTCGCTCGCAGCGCTTTGACTTCCTCCGCCGTCAACCGCCGCCAGTGGCCCGATTTCAGCAGACCGAGGTGCAGGCTGCCGATGCGGACGCGGATGATCTTCACAACCGGCAAGCCCAACAAAGAACCGATCTCGCGTATCTGCCGTTTGCGCCCCTCCTGCATGACGATGCGCAGCCAGGTCCCCTTTCCTTTTGTGTTTTCCACACGGACATCCACCGGGGCGGTGCGATAACCTTCTTCCAACACCACGCCCCGCCGCCAGGTTGCCAGTTGTTCCGCGTCCGGATGGCGGGCGACCAAGACCCGGTATTCTTTTTCGTGACCAAATCTCGGATGGGTCAGGCGATTGGCGAGTTCGCCATCGTTGGTGAGCAGCACCAGCCCCTCGCTGTCCACGTCCAGGCGGCCGACCGGATACAATGTGCCAGGCAAAGGTACAAGCGAACGGACAGTCTGGCGCGGGTCGGGAGAAGTGACCGCAGAGACCACGCCGCGCGGCTTGTAGAGGGCGACGTACTCCAATTTCTCAGGCGCTTTGATCGGCTGGCGGTCCACCAGGATGCGCTCGGTCGTCGGGTCAGCTTTCGAGCCAAGCCCCGCAACCTGGCCGTTGACGCGTACCCGTCCCGCGACGATCAACGCCTCGCAGGCGCGCCGCGAGCCATAACCAGCCTGGGCCAGGATCTTTTGCAATCGTTCTTCTGTCATGCCTCCCCTCTCAACACCTCATCGCTGACCTCGTCCAGCTTCAGGCTGATCACCTGACTGGTCGAATCGCGGCCCATCGTCACGCCGTAGATAACGTCCGCGGCCTGCACCGTGTTGCGGTTGTGCGTGATGATGATGAACTGCGTATCCCGGCTGAGTTCCAGCAGCAAACCCCTGAAGCGGGCCACGTTTGCCTCGTCCAGCATGGCGTCCACCTCGTCCATCACGCAGACCGGCGTCGGCGAGACCTTGAGCAGGGCAAAGACCAGGGCAATCGCCGTCAGGCTGCGCTCGCCGCCGGATAAGAGCGCCAGTCCCTGCTCGCGGCGTCCGGGCAGGCGCGCCTCGATGTCAATGCCGGTCTCGGTCAGGTTGTCGGGATCGGTCAACAGCAGTTTCGCCGACCCGCCGCCGAACAGCCGGTGGAAGATGGCGTGGAACTCCTCCGCCACCGCAGCAAAGGTTTTTTGGAATTCGCGCCGGGTCAGCTCGTCCAATTCGGCGATCACCTGGTGCAGGTCAGCCTCAGCCTTGTGCAAGTCGGTCAGTTGCGCGTTCAGGAAATCGAGGCGCTCCTTAACCGAATCGTACTCCTGTTGGGCTTCCGGGTTGACCGCGCCCATACGCCGCAATTGCGCCCGCTGGCGGGTCATGTGTTCCTCCAGGTCGGGCGGCAATTCGGTGACGGCCGGCAGTTGCTCCACCATGCCATCCAAAGGCAGCGGCAGCGGGCCCGCCACGTCGGCAGCGTACTCGAAGGCGACCAGGCCAAAATCATCCTCGACCCTTTTACGCAGATTATCCAGGGATTCCTGCTTGCGGGCAAAGTCAAGCTGTACCTGCGTGTAACGCTGCTCGACTTTTGTCGTGGCCTGCTGGCTGGCAGATTCTTGCTCCTGCAGCGCCGCCTCTTGAGCCTCGGCAGTCTCCAACTCCTTCTCGGCTGGCTCGATCAGCTTGCGCATTTCTTCGAGTTGAGCGTGCAGCCCGCCTTCCTGTCCATGCAAGGCTTCCTTCTCGGCCTCCAGCGCGGCCAGCAAGCGGTCGAACTCCGCCAGGCGGTTTTCCAGGCTGGCTTGCTGTCCCTTCAAACCGGCGACGGCCTCCTGCCGTTCCGCCTGCCGATTTTGCGCGTCCGACAGCGCCCGCTCGGCCACCGCCAGGCGCGTGCCCCAATACGCCGCCTGCGCCTGGTGCTCCTCCAGGGTCAAGCCAGAAAGCTCAAGATTACGGGTGCGAACCTCCTCCAGCGTCCGAACAGACTCTCGTTCGACATCGGACAAAGCGGCGGCTGTTTCCTGACGTTCGGACTCGGCCTGGGCGACCTCGGCCTGGAGACTCTCCTTCTGGCCAACCTGCCAGTCCCGCTGCCGCCGCGCTGATTCGAGCCGGATCTGGGCCTGCTGTTCGTCCGCCAGGGCCACTTTCAGGCTGAGACGTTCCTGCCGCACGGTTTCAGCCTGGGCATTGACCTCGCCCCGTGCAGCATTGATCTCGCCTTCCAGCTTTTGAATATTTTCGTCGAATGCTTTGTTCTGTCGTTCCAGACCGGATAACGCGTCCTGAAGCTCGCGCCGCTGGCGCGGACGGCCCAACGTGCCGCTGCGCGCCTGCTTGCCAGCCAGCACCGGCCCGCTGGCACTGAAGACCTCCCCGCGCAGCGTGACCGCCCTGACTGTGTTCTCCTGACCGGCCAGGATGCGCCGCGCCGCTTTGCGATCCCGCACGACCAGGGTATTCCCAAGCAGCAGATCCACCGCCGGGCGCAGCTCCACGGGCGCCTTGACCAGGTCGGCGGCCAGGCCGAGGCAATCCACGTCGCGTGGGGCAGCGAGTGTTCCAGCCGGAGCCAGCCAATCCAGCGGCAGCAGCGAGGCGCGCCCGGATGGATCCGCTTCCAGCAGCGCCAATGCCCGCTCCGCCTCGCTCCCCGATTCGAGCAGGATGGCATCCACGTACTCACCCAGCGCGGCGGCAACCGCCGATTCCAATTCCGCAGGTACATCCAGGGCCGCGCTCAACGCCCCGTTTATCCCCTTGAGCCGCGACTGCCGCGCCGCATCCAGCAGGATGCGCGCCCCATCTGCGTAACCGGCCAGGGCCTGCTCGGCCTGTTCCAACACTTCCAGTTGGGCATTCAGGCGAGCCTGTTCAGCTTCCTTGCCGGCCCGCGCGGCCTGTCCTTCCTTCAGCAACTCATCCAATCCAGCCAACCGCTTCTGCCCGGCCAGCAAACCGGCCTCAGCCTGCTTCAGGACAGCCTCCGCCTGTTGGCGCGCCGCCCATGCGGATTGGTGCTTGACCTCGGCCTCGTGGGCCTCCTCTTCCGCGCTGGCTATCGCCTGCGCAGCCGCCTCCAACTTTTGCTGCTGGCCTGCGGCGCGGGTACCCAATTCATCCAGGCGGGCCTGTAATTGGGCGCCGCGTGTGTTCAGCGCATTCGAATTTTGGCGGATGTTCTGTAAGGCTTGCTCGGCTTTCGTCCTTTCGGCCTGGCGCGCCTCCAAAGCCTCTTGCGCTGACTTCATCTGGTTCCGCGCTTCCTCGTATTCGCTTTGCAGGCGAGCGGTCTCGGCTTCGGCTTCGGCCAGGCGTTCCCCGGCCACGCGGACTTCTTCTGCCAGGCGGGTTTGCTCGCACAGGGTGGCTTGACGGTTGTCCAACAGGGCGCGGCGGCGTTCGTCCAACACGGCCAGATCGCGGCTGATGGTTTCGTGTGTGGTGTGCAGCTGCGCTGACTGGCGATGCCAGGAATTCAGCCGTCCGCGCAGGCCTTGCAACTGGTCGCGGAAGCTGACAAAGCCTTGGCGGACACTCTGGTAACTCTGACGCGCATCCTTTAGGTTCACATCGGAGGAACGAGCTACCTCGCGTGCAGCGGTCAACTCCCTTTGGGCGCGATGCCAGTGGTAGCCATACCAATCCAGCAGCAGGAGGCGCAAGTCGGCCTGCACCTGGGCAAATTCCTGCGCCTTTTTCGCCTGCCTCTCCAGGCTGCGCAGGCGCGGCTCCAGCTCAGTCAGGATGTCAAGCACACGATCCAGGTTGCGCCGCGTGGTATCCAGGCGGCGCAAAGCCTCCTCGCGCCGGGAGCGGTACAGGCTGATGCCGGCCGCCTCCTCGAACAGGCGGCGGCGTTCGTCGGCTTTCAGAGCCAGCGAAGCGTCCACCAAGCCCTGGCCGAGGATCGTATATGTCCGCTCGGATAACCCCGATTGCGCCAACAGCTCGTTGATCTCGCGCAGGCGCACGTGCTGGCTATTGAGGAAATATTCGTTGCGCCCGTCGCGGTAAGCGCGCCGCGCCAGGGCCACTTCCGAGAAATCAACCGGCAGCCAGCCGGTGGAATTGTCGAACAACACCTCCGCCGAGGCCATGCCAGCCCGCGGCCGCTGCTCTGAACCGGCGAAGATCATATCCTCGGTCTTCTTGGCGCGCAGCAAGCTGTATGACTGCTCGCCCAACACCCAGCGCAGAGCGTCGGCAATGTTGGACTTGCCGGAGCCATTCGGCCCGACGATAGCCGTGATCCCTTCGGCAAATTCGAAAGTCGTCCTGGCGACGAAGGTTTTATAACCGTGCAGTTCGAGAGATTTAAGTCGTAGAGGCATAGGGAATGCAATTTGGGATTTACGATTTACGATTTGCGATTTACAGTTTACGTTTCATGTTTAGCACTTTACGTTTTATATTTCACGCTTGCCTTCGATGCGTTCGAGCGCAGCCTGGGCTGCGGCACGCGCCGCGACCTGTTTGCTATGACCGGAACCCCGGCCGTACACCTGGTCGTTGATCTGCACCTCTACCTCGAACAGCTTGTCGTGGTCGGGGCCGCTGGTTTGGACGGTGACGTAGCGTGGCAAGCCGAATTTCTGCGCCTGCGACCATTCCTGCAGTCGGCTCTTCGAATCGTGAATATCTGGCTGGAACACAAACTGCTCGGCGGCTTGTTCCAGTAATGGATACACGAAATGCTGGATTGTCTCGATATTCGTCTGCAAATAGAGCGCCCCGATCACCGCCTCGAAGGTGGCGCAAAGCAGCGCGTCGCGCTCCCGGCCCCCGGCCTGGACTTCGCCGCGTCCGAGACGCATGGCCGGCCCGAGGTCCAGTTGGCGGGCGAAGTCGGCCAATTCTTCGGTGCGGACGAGCGCCGAGCGCATCTGCGTCAACTCGCCCTCGGCCATCTCCGGGAAGTGAGTAAATAGCCACGCCGCGACGACGAAATCGAGCACAGCGTCGCCCAGGAATTCCAACCGCTCGTTGTCTTCCAGGGCGTCCGGGTGCTCATTGATATAGGAGCGATGGGTCAGGGCGCGAGTGAGCAGCAGTAAATTGGTAAACGGCAGGCCAAGACGTTTGGCCAGCGTGGCAGGGGATATATCGGTTTCCCCTTCCGGGTAGCAGGACATAGCTTTCTCCCGGAACTCAGGGAACGCCAGCTCCTACCCCTCCCCCTACCCCTCCCCATTTCCGACGTAGTTCAGTCAGAAATGGGGAGGCGTGTCCGGCAGGACAGGGAGGGTCCAGGGGTGGAGGCTTGCGCTCCATTAGTTCCTAGAAATGATGTGTGCTCGATTGTAATCGGATTTGTGCCGGATGACTACCCCGCCCCCCTCTTCTCCCCCATGTTATTCCCGCTTTATTCGTTCCATTCGTCAATTCGTGCCATTCGTGTTGATGCTTTAGGGGGCGGTGTGATAGAATAATCCGAGTTTCAACGAGAAAGGGTAAACCAATCATGACCGGGCAAATTGCTAAAGAAACGCTGTTCCTGCATAATGCGGAAATGGGCCTGGGAGCCTGGGCCTGGGGTGACCGCCTCATGTGGCACTATGGACAGGGGTACACCGACAACGACATCCAGGCAGCCTTCCAGACTTCCCTGGAGGCTGGCGTCAACCTGGTAGATACTGCCGAGAGCTATGGCGCGGGACGCTCCGAGCGCTTGCTGGGCCAGTTCATCAAAGCCACCGATAAACCAGTCGTTGTAGCAACGAAATTCATGCCTTTCCCATGGAGATTGAGCAAGCGGGCGCTGATAAACGCACTCCGCCGCAGCCTGGAACGGCTCGGTTTGGAACACGTTGATCTTTACCAGATTCACTGGCCTTTCCCGCCTTTTCCGGTCGAGTATTGGGTGGAAGGACTGGCTGAGGCTGTCAAGGCCAGGCTGACTCATGCGGTCGGCGTCTCGAACTTCGATAAGAGCCAAACGCAGCGCGCTTACAACGTGCTTGCCGGGCATGATATCCCCCTGGCCTCCAACCAGGTAGAGTACCACCTGCTCGACAGGACAATCGAGAAAAACGGCCTGCTGGAACGCTGCCAGGAACTGAATGTCCGCTTGATCGCCTACAGTCCGCTGGCAAAGGGCCTGCTGACCGGCAAGTACACTCTCGATAAGCTGCCGCCTGGAATCCGGGGGCGCAGGGCAGCAGGGATATTGGGGCGCATCGGTCCGCTGCTCCAATTGATGACCGAGATCGGCCAGGAGCATGGGGGCAAGACGCCCGGCCAGGTCGCGCTGAATTGGATCATCTGCAAGGGCGCGCTGCCCATCCCGGGCGCGAAGAACGCCTCGCAGGCTGCTCAGAACGCCGGCGCGGCCGGCTGGCAGCTGACGCCAGAGCAGGTGAAAGCACTGGACGAAGCCAGCGATCAGTTCGCCAGGTAGATTTCTCCATGTTCGGCAAACTACGCGACCCCGTCAGTGGGCTGACGCATCTTTTCGGCGCCGTTGCCGCCTTTGCCGGTTTGATCGCCCTGCTGGTGATCGGCCGAGGCGACGTGGGCAAGCAAATCTCGCTGTTCATCTATGGACTGAGTCTGATGCTGATGTTCTCTGCCAGCGCCGGATACCATCTCACGCAGGCCGGGCCAAAATTCCTTCGAATCTTACGCAAGTTCGACCACACGGCGATCTATCTGTTGATTGCTGGTACTTACACACCCGTTTGCTTTGTCATGTTCACCGGTTTTTGGAAATGGGGGATGTTAGGAATCATCTGGGCGCTCGCCCTTATCGGAGTCATCGTTAAGATCTTCGTGATCAATGCGCCGCGTTGGGTCACCGCAGGCGTCTACCTGATCATGGGATGGCTTGCGCTGGGGGCGGTCACCGAGATGCTGCACGTGATGCCAATCGGAGCCTTACTCTTGCTGCTGGCAGGCGGGATTGCGTTCACATTTGGTGCGATCATCTACATGACCAAGATCATGGATTTCGTGCCGGGCGTCTTTGGATTCCACGAAGTCTGGCATATCTTTGTCCTGCTTGGCTGTGCGGCGCACTTTGTGCTGATCCTGGTCTACGTTGCAACCCACGTCCGGTTACTCTGACTCAAAACACTCCGTTTTCATCTTCACATGTTACTACTCGGCCGGCGTGCCGCCAAACCAGGGTAAAATGAATCGCCCAATCATCGGCTGGACCTGGAAGAGCAAGAATGCGGAGATGAATACGCTGATGGCAAAGAAGAGCATGGTTGTATCCTTTTGGTTGATTTTACATGACCTAAGCCTAAAGGCAAAGTGAACTTGAAGGCGCGCTCCGCTTTATGTGTCACTGCGAGCGCAGCGAAGCAGTCTCCCGATAATTCCAAAGTTGTTCTTCAGGTATCACTGGAAGTCCCCCACATTGCGGCAAACAGATACAGCTCGTTGATTTCATCCAAGAAAAATATGAGTGGTATAATATATCCGAAAATCGGATTTTCTGATTCCTCGAGGTTGATATGAGCGAAGACCGCCCCTATTACAAAACCCGCCTGCGGGCGCGCGGACAGATCACCGTTCCACCTGAAATCCGGAAGCGCCTCGGCGTGCGGGACGGTGACGACATCCTATTCTACGTCACCGAAAAGGGACAGATTGCCGTCGCCCCGGCGCAGATCATTGACCCCGAACAGGCCTGGTTCTGGACCGAGCGCTGGCAGAAGATGGAGCGCGAGTCGGACGAGGACGTGAAGGCGGGCCGCGTCTATGCCTTTGACAATGTCGAGGATGCGATTGCCTTCCTTGACTCAAATGCAGACGCGGAAGACAATAATGCCAAAGATTGAATACACCCGACGCTTCCTCAGATCCTATCGGAAGTTGTCGAAAGATCTTCAACAAAAGGTCTCGAAAGCCGTTGCTTTGTTGGCAGAAAATCCCCGCCACCCCTCTCTGCAAACAAAACCAGTGCGAGGTAGCGCAGGAATCTACGAAGCCCGCATAGATATCAACTACCGTTTAACCTATGAACGCTGGCCGGAAGATACGCTTAAGCTCCGCGCCGTCGGCTCGCACGATGAGACGTTGAAAAATCCGTAGGCGAGTGAGGTGTTGCCGCTTCCGCCGACCGCCGAACGAAGAAGCGCTCCTGCTCATTCCGCTTTCGAAATAGAATATGCTACAATGATTTTAATCTCTGGTAGCCTATAAGCCATTACCCCGCCTAATGACGGCTGAATATATAATTCGGCAACCTGGTTAATAACGCTTGTTTTACTTGCACACATAAAGGAGAAAATTGAGCCATTTTCTTACATATCCTGTTATCGTCCTGCTTCTCGGATTGGGGTTCATTCTATTCATCCTTTGCGGGATCATAACCTTGACAATCCGGATAAGTATCCGCCTGAACAAGCTGGAACCCCCAAAATTATGGTTTCTATTTGCCATTGCGTTTCTCCAACTCCTGCTGGGAGGTTTGACGGTATATGCCCTCAGAGCCATCATCGACGATCCTTACATTGACCTTGGAATCGGCCTGGGGATGACATTCCTGTCCGGTCTGTTTTTTATAAAGTTGATCCTGAAGAACGGCTGGAGGCGATCCCTGCGCGTATGGGCCATTGCAGCCGCCATGCAACTGGTGCTCGTGCCCATTTGTTCGGCGATCCTTGTGGTGGGCTGGCTGATGCTCTTTTTTTCCCTATACCCTCCCCTACACTAACGCTGTCGGACTTGTGTTCAGGAGAAAAACAACATGGAAAATATCGAACAAAAAAATACCCGTCGTACCCCTCGGATGACTTTTATCGCAGTCGCCGTGGCACCTGTCGTGGCCTTCGTGCTGGCAAATGCCTTGTTCCTGCCCCTTACCTTGGCGGTGCTAGATATCGGCGACAGCTTTTTGGCGAAACTGCTCTATCCATTCGACCCACTGAGTAGCCGCCTTATTTTTATTGTTTTTATATTTTTTGTTCCCGTAACGGGCGCAGGTGTTTTGGTCGGCCCCGCACTGACCAGTTTTGTTGTGAACCTGATAATCCCAATTTTGACGAACTGGTCGAGGGCGATCTGGAGCGGCATCGTGTTTTTCTTCTTCCACTCGATTCTGTTGATCATTCTACTCGTTATTCGCAATATCCCTTTATTCCCGACGCCAGAACCGTATTATCCTTTTACTACACCTGTAATTGACCCTCTTGCAATTGGTGGACTCCTGGCTGGCGTTGTGTTGTCGTGCAGTGTTACCATCTTTGGATGGCTCGGTGCAAGGCTAAGAAGAAAAAAGTCGTGAAATACAAGCGAACTGTAGTGGATAGCGGCTCCGCCGCTCGCGAGCGCAGCGCGTTTCCAAAAGTAATGCGAGAATGCGAAGGAGTCTCGCTGTTCCCGCCTCTGGGCTGAGTCGTTAAGAATCGCTAATCATGAGTATATCAATGCGATAAGGAATCTGACGCATTGCATCAATCGAAGTAATGGCGTATGAACACATAGTTAGCCCTCTCCTTAGGGATTGTCCGATATGGCTCATTCAAACATCGTATTCTTCGGCTGCAACTACAACGACAAGAAAATAAAAGGACAGTTCGATAGTCTCAAATATCGGATCGAGAATGATACGGCATTATCGTGTATCGTGATCGATAAGCGCAGCGGTAAGTCTGCCAGCGATCTATGGCAAGATATCAGGTTGAATATAGAAGACTCCGCAGCGTGTGTTTTTGATGTTACAGGTTTTCGTCCGAATGTCGTCCTTGAGTTGGGCTACGCTCTCTCGATAAAGGCGGGAGATCAGGTCTTCATTACGTTTCGAAAGCGAAAGAGTAAGGGTAAGACGCCAATGTGGCTATTATCAGACATCGGTCACTTAAATCGCCTTGAATATATCAATGTACCTACTCTCGAAAACTTCGTGCGAGAGCAACTTGATCTGCTCCTCTTTTCTAAATATGTTAAGGAATACATGAAAGATTGCAAATCCACGAACGCTGTGGAGAAATATCAGCAATATGGTCTCAAAGTGTTGCAGGCCATCCGCGACAACGGATCCCAATCTGAGCAGCAACTTCAGGCTCTTCTTGTAGGGTCCTCTTGCAGATTGACGCGAATGCTGTCGCTCTTGAAGAAGCATCAGCTTATTAGATGCGGTGTTGGTCGAAATGGCAAATACTCAATCCCGGAGCTTCCTGAATAGCGCAGGGTTAACCTTGGCGTGCGGCCGATGCTCGCAAGTAGCGTTTCGCTTGCTTATTCGCGAGACTAAAGTCTAATATTAACCAAGATCAAGCATTACAAAGAATTCATAGGGTAAATTACGCATTGAGTTTATCGTATCAACGACGGTTGAGCACTTAGTTAGGCTCTTCCTTACAACTTCCAATCAATATTGAATCAAAGGCTCTGTTAGATGTCATCCCCAACTAAGAAAAAACCTGAAGGGCTCTGGTTGGCTTGCGAAAATATGGAGATCGCTGCGAAGAGAGTTACGGCAAAACAATTGGAGCCCTTTGAAGCACCGATTCGTATATGTTACGAGTCTGGCGTTCAAGTTTCTACACTACCAGGCAAACGACATGGAACACCAGATATATTACTTGCTGCTCTCTTTTTGAAAAAAACGCTAAACGACCTCCGATCAACTTGGGTGCTTCTTCAATATGGATATACATCTCAAGCCGCATCGGTAGCAGCATCTTTATTTGAGAATGCCTTGACCGTGACATGCCTCGCTGGAAATGACGTTAACACAAAGAAATTGCAGAATAACAAAAGTGGTGATTTGCCTTGGAAGGTTCAACAATTAGCCAAAATGCTCTCCCAGCAATGGCAGGAAGAAGCACGTATCTTGAAGAGGAAGTTCGACAAAGAAGATTACGAGAAGGCTTGGCAAGAAATCTATTCGGGTTATAAATGGCTTTGCAAGATTAAACATCCTACTATTATGTCGGCGGCGCACGATGCTTTATCCACGTCGTTAATATCAGGCGAGTATGTTGTTATGGCCGCACCAGATATACGGCCAGAAGATATCGCGGTTAAAGCAACTATCCTTGCTATGGCCATTAATCGCGTTTATGGTGCAATTCGCAGCTTCTCCTTTGCTCTAGAATGTGACACAAAATTGCCAGAGTATAAGAGGTTCGTCAAGCGTATGCAGGACGTTGCCA
>JALHUM010000228.1 GCA_022865905.1 Anaerolineales bacterium
ATCCACATTCGGCAATTCCAGAACGAGCAGGTTCACACCGTGAACTGTTGGCACGTTGGCAAGCTGCACATTGAAGGTCGAGAGGGCCAGTTCGATCTTCAGGGCGGCAATTTGCTTTCTGGTCGCGGTGAGTTCATCCGTCACCTGTTCGGCCTTTTGCGGCACTTCATCCACAGCAGACTTGAGGACGCTGGCCGCCTGCTTGAGCATCTTGAAGCGCCTGGCGATGAGTTCGTACGCGCCGCGCCCGGTTACGGCCTCGATGCGGCGCACGCCGGCTGCCGCCGAGCTTTCATTGAGGATGATAAACGCGCCGATGTCGCCGGTATGGTCGAGGTGTGTGCCGCCGCATAGTTCGTAAGAGTGGTGCTGTCCAACGTCAGAGACGTTGGAGTCCAGGGTGATGGTAATCGTCCGCACGGTCTCGCCGTATTTCTCACCGAAGAGCGCCATCGCTCCTTCGGCAATCGCCTGCTGGCGGGATTTGGTTTCCGGCGTAACGACCATATCCGCCGCGACGGCCTCGTTGACCAGTCTCTCGACGCGCTCCAACTGCTCCGGCGTCATTGCTTCGGGGTGGTTGAAGTCGAAGCGCAGGTGATCGGGGGCGACCAGCGAACCAGCCTGGCGGGCGTGTTCGCCCCGCACCTGGTGGAGGGCAGCATGCAGCAGATGCGTTGCCGTGTGGTTGCGCATGATATCGCGGCGGCGCTCTATGTCCACTTCGACGATGCACTTATCGCCGACTCTGGGGTGACCTGAAATAACCTCGCCAATATGGAGGATGACGCCTGCCGAGGGCTTGCGAATGTCAGTGATTTCGATTTCCCAGCCCCCGACCTCACCCTTCGGCAGGCTCACCTGTGCCTGTCCTGTCCCGTCCGAGCCAGGACGGGGCGGCACTGGCGCAGGCAGGGCAGCGCCCCCGGCCCCTCTCCTGGAAGGAGAGGGAAGCGAGCGGATGATGCCCATATCTGCAACCTGACCGCCAGACTCGATATAGAATCCCGTTTTGGGGATGATTACTTCAATAGAATCGCCAAAAGAAGCCGACTGTACCGATTCCCCATCAACAATCAACATAAGTACTTCACCCTCTACGTGTGTACTTGTGTACGCATCCTGCTCGACGCCATTGTCCCTCAATTTTCCTTTCGCCTGCAAATCGTGCAGGATGCTGCTGAAAAATTCCGCATCTTCGCCGCCCATCTGGCCTATCGCCTTCCCCCCCCCCGAGGCAAGACGGTGCTCATCCATTGCAGCGCGGAACCCAGCTTCGTCCACATCCAGGCTTTGCTCGCGGGCGATGTCACGCGCGATCTCGAGGGGTAGACCGTAGGTGGCGTACAGTTCAAAAACCTTGCGACCATCGAGGCTGGTTTGCTTCTGCTGGCGAAGCTCACCAAGCAGATTCTCCAAATGAGCGGTGCCCGTTTCGACCGTGCGCGCAAAGCGGATCTCTTCCCTCGTCAGGTCCTCCAATATCGCGCTATGGCTCTTTTCCAGCTCAGGGTAGAAATCACTATAGGTCTGGATAAAGGCTTCGGCCACCTTCGCCAGGAACGGATCATGTAAGCCGATCTTCGTACCAAAGCGCGCCGCACGGCGGATGATCATGCGGCAAATGTAGTTGCGGCCAGTATTGCCCGGCACGACCCCATCCGCGATCAAGAAGGCGGCAGCGCGTGCGTGGTCGGCGATGACGCGGTAAGGCGTGAAGTCCGCGTACATCTGGGCCTCGCTGTGGCCGGTCAATGATCGCAAGACATCCATCGCAGGCGTGAACAGGTCGGTCTTATAGGTCGAGCCAGCACCCTGCAAGATCGAGACGAGCCGCTCGAAGCCCATGCCGGTGTCCACGTGGGTAGTCGGCAGAAGGTCGAGCGTGTTCGGGCCAGTGCGATTGTACTGGATGAAGACCAGGTTCCAGAGTTCGACAAACCGGTCGCTGTCCAGCGTCTCTACGGTAACCGGCCCTGCCTCGCCAGGGCGCAGGTCGAAGTGGATCTCCGAGCAAGGGCCGCAGGGGCCAGTGTCGGCCATTTCCCAGAAGTTGTCTTTGCGGCCAAAATAGAACAAGTGGGAGGGATCGAAGCCGGGCTGCTTGAGCCAGTTGGCGGCGGCTTCCTCGTCAACAGGAATCTCGCCCTTTTCGTCCCGGAAGACGGTGGCGTACAGACGCTCTTTGGGCAAACCCCAAACATCGGTCAGCAATTGCCAGGCCCATTCGATAGCTTCTTTCTTGTAATAGTCGCCGAACGACCAGTTGCCGAGCATCTCGAAGAAGGTATGATGGCTGTCATCCCGGCCCACATCCTCGAGGTCATTATGCTTGCCGGCCACGCGCATACATTTTTGAGAGTCCACGGCGCGTGAATAGGGACGCTTGTCCGTGCCGAGAAAAACATCCTTGAACTGCACCATGCCTGCGTTGGTAAAGAGCAAGGTGGCGTCCCCGCCCGGGACGAGCGAGGCGGACGGCACGAGTGTATGTCCGTGTTCGACGAAAAAGTCGATATAGGTCTGGCGAATTTGCGTGCCGGTGAATTTTGGGGGCATAATGACTCCAGTTGCGTAGAATGGGCGAATTATACCCAATTCGAGGAAAGGATGAAAGAAGACTTAGCTTATAAAGAAACCAATCGCCGCTCCAGGCGTAGAACTTATCAGACGAACATCTCATTTGCGTCTAATAAAGCTCTTATCAAAAGATGATATACTTGATTTGTCGAAAAGGGATACCCTATGCCAAATTCTCTCACCCAGCTATACAAACCGGCCATCGCGGCTATCCTACCCGCATACAATGAGGCCAAGACAATCGGCAATGTGCTCGAAGTTCTCTGTCGCGTGGATTCGCTGAAGGAGATCATTGTCGTGGACGATGGCTCGAAAGATGCCACAGCCGATATCGTGCGCACCTATACGGGCCGGGATGGGCGCGTGCGACTGATTCAACATGAAACCAATTGGGGCAAGGGACAGGCTATCTTCACCGCATGGCGCAACACACAAGCGCCCTACCTGATCTTGCTCGATTCAGATCTCATGAACCTGACGCCCGCCCACATCGAGGCGTTGATCGCGCCTGTCCTGACCAATAAAGCGGACATGACCCTGGGCCTGTTCCTGGGTGGACGTATCCCTACAGATTTCGCTCACTGGGCCTCCCCCTGGCTGACCGGCCAACGCGGCCTGCGGGCAGATATTCTGAAGTACGTTCTTGAAGAGGCTGCGACCGGGTACGGCTTCGAGGTGGCGTTGACCATTGCAGCAAAACAAAACAGCTACCGGACGCGCATCGTGCCAATGAAAGGCGTCTGGCACCCGCCGAGCGAATTCCATCGCGGCCTGCGTTACGGGATCCGCTGGCGCTGGCACATGTACGGGAACGTCTTGCGCGCCTGGTACATCGCCACCAGCCAACGGTACCCGAAGATCAGATCCATATTTCCCTCTATCGGAAAACTGTAGACTTGATCAATTTCTCGAGCAAAACCTTTTCTTCCAGCTCGGTCTTGACTTCCCCATCCAACCAGGCAGCCCGAAGGCGGCCCAGGATTTCCTGGTAGATGCGTCCAGGAGGGATGCCGCGCGTCTTCAACTCGCGACCGGTCGTTGTGGTGCGGATATGCCGCCAGCGCGCCATGAAGTCATCGAGAGTCTCCCGGCTTTTCCCGCTTGCACCCAGATAGACCACGTAGATCGCCAACACGGGGACATCCTCCAGGCGCACGAAAATTGCGCTCGCTTTCATCTTTTGCAAAGCAGGCAAATCCCGCATAAGTTCACTTGCCGCCTCGAGATTGCGTCTGAGCGCTACAGGGAATCGCAAACGCGCTGCCACGGCGGCCACATCAGAGGGGGTCAGGCGCGCCAGCCACAGGAGGTAGCCCAGCGCCAATCGGCGCGGCACCGGCGACAGGTCCGGCAGGAGGCCCCACTCCGCAGGGGGAGGTTGATCCAGGCCAGAAGCCAGCAACCGGCGCAGGCCGTCGTTCCAGGGTAAAGAAGGGTGGATGGCGGTCAGCAATTTTAGTTCAGCCAGGCGCGTGAGTATATCTGCCGCGCACCCTTCATCCAGGATCAGATTCAGCTCGTGGCGGATGCGGTCACCGCTGAGCTTTTCGAGGCACGAGCGCGCCTCGTCCATCAGTTGCAGGGTGCGGGTCTCGATGTGGAAGCCGAAGCGCTGCTCGAAGCGGACGGCGCGCAACATGCGGGTCGGGTCGTCCACGAAGGATAGCGAGTGCAGAACGCGGACCAGGCCATCCTTCAAGTCGTTCAGCCCGCCCCACGGGTCGAGCAATTCGCCGTAATGATGCCCGTCGAGGCGCAGGGCCAGGGTGTTGATGGTGAAGTCGCGACGGTGGAGATCCAGCTTGATGCTGCCGCGCTCGACAGACGGCAGGGCAGAAGGATGATCGTAGAACTCCTGGCGGGCGGAGATAAAGTCAATAAACGTTGGCACGTTCGCACGTTGGAAAGCTGGAACGTTCAAACGTGCAAACCTATCAATGTCAAGAAACCATTTCGCTGTCCCAAAGCGTGAATGACTCGTGATCTTTCCTCCATAGCGTTTGGCAAGCGTACGCGCCAGCGCGATGGCGTCACCTTCCACGACCACGTCGAAGTCCAGGCTGGGACGTTCTATCAAAAGGTCGCGCACAAACCCGCCGACTACGTAGAGCGGTGACTTCTGGGCGGCCGCTTCCTCAGCCACGGCGCGGATGAGCGCCAGGCGTTCGGACGGCAGAGCTTTCTCCAGCTTTTCGGTCAGGTTGAGGCGTGCAGTCGGGTACGCTTTCGGTGAAAGGGTCTTCAATAGATCGGTGCGGGTGACAATGCCGATGACCGCATTGGTCTTTGGATCCACGACCGGTACCTGGCCCCAACCGCTATCGGTCATGCGCGCCTGGAGATATTGGAGCGAATCGTCCGGGCGGACAATCACCTCTCCGGCCTCCATTAGACTGGCGGCGGTCAGGTTGAGCTTGTGGGCCAGTGCCCGATCCACAGCCCGCCGCGTCAGCAGGCCGACGACGCGCCCATCCTGCACGACCGGGAAACCCTCATAACCGTACTTTTGCATCAGCCGGGAAGCCTCATGGACGGAAGCCTCGGGCGCCAAAACGTGTGGCCGGTGAGACATGATCTGCGCAGCGGTCACGGATGGCCGGACATGGCGAGGCAGGATTTCGAGCAATTCCCGGCAAATAGCTGCGAGGGGTTGGGACCTCACCCCATCCCCCTCACCCCCCCGCCCCTCTCCTCGTGAAGCACCCCCGGAGGGGGCAGGAAGAGGGGAGTTCTTAATCAGCGCGGCAGCCGCCCGTTCGTGCCCGCCGCCACCAAAATGCGACGCGACGGCCGCCACGTCAATGCCATCCGTGGTCGAACGCGCCACCATGCGGATGCCTTCGGATGTGGCCACCAGGACAAAGATAGCGTCCGGGTCGAGCAGGTCGCGCAATTTGTGGGCCAGGGAAGAGATCTCTTCGTTCATCTCGCCGACATCCCCACAGGTGACGACCACGCGATGACCTTGAATATTGTAGACTTGCGCCTCAGCCGCCAACCGATCGTATACCTGGCGCTGTTCAGGGGAAAGCGGCGGGTTCAGGAAATTGGTCGCGATCTGTAAACTGGCGCCCTCTTCCATCAGATGGGCCGCGGCACGGACATCGCGCGGCGTGGTACCGGCATAGGTCAGCGAACCGGTGTCCTCATAAATGCCCAGCAAGAGCAGGGTGGCTTGAATGGCGCTGAGTGAACCGTTCTGCGCCTCCACCGCTTCCACCAACATGGTTGTCGTAGCACCGGTCTGTGTGATGGCGACTTCCCATTCGGGCGGCAGGCTGCGGCGCAGCGGATGATGGTCAATCACAATGACTCTCGTCTCCGACCCCATGCCTTTTATCGTGACCAGCGACTGCGTATCCACCAGAGTAACCGCCTCCACAGGCTCTGAAGGCAAGTCGCGCGGGTCAACGAAGGGCAATTCCGCTCCATAGAGAGTGACGAATGAACGCACATTGCGGTTCATCTTGCGCGGCAAGACAGGCAGCGCACCATCGTCTAGAAGGTGCGCGCTCAGCAAGGATGCCAGCGCATCGAAGTCGGCTTGCTCGTGTGTTAAAATCAATCGCATGGTCAGATAGTCGGATAGCCTCTAGGTCGGATGGTTGGCTTTATTGTAGCACATCGGACAGGGGCTGCCATGCTATGATTTTCAGCGTGCGCGTGCCGTACCAGCGCGTGCAATCGCAGACAGATCACGTCCAGCTGAACAACAATCATGCCATTGATATCGTCAATGCAGCCGTGGCAGGTGGCGTACCCTGGGTACGGCTGAATGAATATCCGCCCAATCAGACCTATGACGTGAATAACCCGCCCCCCATGCTGGAGGATGCGCTGGATAAGCAGGTAGACGCCATCATCGCCCGATACGCGGAGTACATCATCACGCAGGTGCTGCCCAACCTGAAATAAGAGCACAACGATTATTGGCTTACAGCGACTGTAAAACAAAGAGCTATGAAAAATTGAATTTAGAAAAGTAAGAAATCAGGTATAATATCCACCATGATGCTGAACCCGTCCCCAGCCCCACGCACGGTCAAACCTCCACGGCCTGGATAGGTTTAGTTCTTCATGCCCATTAGCGGCTCCCAGACCTGGCGAGCCGTTTTTTTATAACCACGAAGGGCACGAAGGATCACGAAGATTCATGAAAATTTCTGTTTTTGGTGGTTCTCAACCCAAAGAAGGTTCTCCGGCCTACGCGGAGGCCTACGAACTCGGTAAACTGCTCGCCCAGGTCGGCCACACTGTCCTGACCGGCGGCTACATTGGCACAATGGAGGCCGTCAGCCGCGGGGCAAGCGAAGCGGGCGGACATGTCATCGGCGTGACTTGTGAAGAGATCGAGCGCTGGCGTCCGGTCAAAGCCAACGGCTGGGTTATAGAGGAATGGCGGCGGGAAACGCTGATGGAACGCTTGCATGCCCTCGTCGTGGGCTGTGACGCGGCCATCGCCCTGCCCGGCGGCCCTGGCACGTTGGCCGAGATTTCCCTGTCCTGGAACTTGAGGATCATCGGTGCAATAACTCCCAAGCCACTTATCCTGGTCGGCGATGGCTGGCAGACCGTCTTCGACCAGGTTTACCAATCGTTCGATGAGTACATCCCCGCGAATCAGCGAGAACTTGTACAATTCGCCAAAGATGTCAATTCTGCTGTCGGATTGCTGGAATCCTATGCTTCGCGCTGAGCGGAGACCGGGCGAAGCGAGATCGCAGTCGAAGCGTCCTTCGACTATGAACTTCGCCAGGTTCAGCCCTCCGCTCAGGGTAAAACCAATTTGAGAGGAACCCATGTCTGAAGATAAATTGCCTTCCCAAACCGAAGATTTCGCCGAATGGTACAACCAGTTGGTGCTCAAAGCCGAGCTGGCCGATTACGCCCCGGTGCGCGGCTGCATGGTCGTGCGGCCATACGGCTGGGCGCTGTGGGAAAACATCCAGGCCGCGCTGGATAAACGCTTCAAGGCCACCGGGCACGTCAACGCCGCCTTCCCGCTCTTCATCCCATTGTCCTTCCTCGAAAAGGAGAAGGCGCACGTGGAGGGCTTCTCGCCAGAGCTGGCCATCGTCACCATCGGCGGCGGAGAGAAACTGGAGGAGCCGTTGGTCGTGCGCCCCACCTCCGAGACCGTGATCGGCTACATGTACTCGAAATGGATCAAATCCTACCGCGACCTGCCCGTGCTCATCAACCAGTGGGGCAACGTTGTGCGTTGGGAACTGCGCACCAAGCTCTTCCTGCGCACGTTGGAATTCTACTGGCAGGAGGGTCACACCGCCCACGCCACTGAACAGGAAGCGCGCGAAGAAACGATGCGCATGCTCGGCGTCTATACAGATTTCGCCATTAAAGAGGGCGCAGTGCCGGTCATCCAGGGCGTCAAGAGCGATAGCGAGAAGTTCGCCGGCGCGGTGCAGTCCACCTCCATCGAGGCGATGATGGGCGACACGCGCGCCCTGCAAGCCGGCACGTCCCATTTCCTCGGCCAGAACTTCGCCAAAGCGTTCAACATCCAGTACCTCGACACGAACAACAAGCTCCAATACGTTTGGACGACCTCCTGGGGCTTGTCCACCCGTTTCATTGGCGCCATCATTATGACTCACGGGGACGACCAGGGCCTGATCCTGCCGCCTCGCTTAGCGCCCATCCAGATCGTACTGGTGCCCATCTACAAGAACGACGCCGAGCGTAGCGCAGTGATGCCGGTCGTCGAGCGGATCAAGGCCGAGCTGGCCGAGTTCCGCCTGAAAGTGGACGACCGCACCGAAGTCACGCCCGGCTTCAAGTTCAATGACTGGGAAATGCGCGGCGTGCCGCTGCGCATCGAGGTCGGCCCGAAGGATGTTGAAAAAGGGACGGTCGCCCTGGCCCGTCGTGATAAGCCTGGACGTGAAGGTAAATCCTTCGTACCCCAGGCGGGTCTTTCTCGGACCGTCAGCCTGCTCCTGGACGAGATACAGGCCTCCCTGCTGACGCGTGCCACCGCCTTCCGCGACAGTCACATCCACGATCCGAAAGATTACGGCGAATTACAAGAAGTCGTGGCCAGTGGTTGGGCTTTCTCCTGGTGGTGCGGCAACAAGGAATGCGAGGCAAAGGTGAAGGAAGATACCAAAGCCACCACCCGCTGCATCCCGCTGGGACAGGAAGAAGGTAGCGGAAAATGTATTGTGTGCGGGAAGGATGCGAAGCGGAAAGTTTATTTCTCAAGAGCATATTAATTTTTCGCTCATCCTCTTTGTCTCCTAATCAGGAAGGATGGTTTTTATGCCGACCTTTGAAGAGTCTTACCTTGGCCAATTGGTCCAAATCCGTGAACTCACCGGGAAAGATTACAAATTCCTTCTTCCCGCTGCCCGCGCCGTTGTTCGCGACTCCAGCGGGAAGATTTTATTCATCAGACGAAAAGACAATGGTAAATGGGTAATGCCCAGCGGCAGCCAGGAACTTGGAGAGACAATCTACGACTGTATGAGGCGTGAAACTAGGGAAGAGGCAGGCATTGAGGTCACATCCGCAACAGTGATGGCAATCTATAACTACTTTGCCACCTCTGATGATTTTTACCAAACACTGCACGTGCAATTCCTGGTGAACGAGTGGTCAGGCGAGGTGGTGAGAGAAACAGACGAAGCTACCGACGCCCGTTTCTGGAGTATGGATGAAATCCGTGCAGCGGTACCGGGTAAGATCTCCCCGTACTATTTGGATGTTCTTGACGATCTGGATAAATACGACGGTCGCGTGATTACCAAATGAACTTAATTTGTTTTGGATAGGATTGCTCATGAAATTATCTCAACTCTTCGGCCAGACCCTGCGCGAAGCCCCTTCGGAAGCAGATGTCGCCAGCCACCAATTGCTTGTCCGCGCCGGATTCATCCGCCAGTTAGGGGCTGGCATCTTCAGCTATTTACACCTGGCAAAGCGCTCCATAACCAAGATCGAAAATATCCTGCGCGACGAGATGGACAAAATCGGCGGGCAGGAACTCTCCATGCCGGTGGTACATCCCGCCGACTTGTGGAAAGAGACCGGGCGCTGGTACCAGATCGGATCCGAGATGGGCCGCTTTCAGGACAAGTCCGGCCACGACATGGTACTGGCGATGACGCACGAGGAAGTGGTCGCTGACCTGGTGCGTCGCGAAGTTCAGTCCTACAAGCAACTGCCGCGCCTGATCTACCACATCCAGACCAAGTGGCGCGACGACCCGCGTCCGCGCGCCGGGCTGATCCGCGTACGTGAGTTCACCATGAAGGACAGCTACAGCCTGGACGCCGATTGGGACGGATTGGATAAACAATATCGCGCCCACTACCAGGCCTATTTCAACATCTTCCACCGCTGCGGCCTGCCCGTCATTGCCGTGAAATCGGATGTAGGAATGATGGGCGGCAAGCTGGCGCACGAGTTCATGTATCTTACTCCCATTGGCGAGGATACCCTGCTGCTGTGCGACAAGTGTGGCTACACTGCCAATCGCCAGGTGGCGCGCTTCAAGAAACCGGCTGCGCCTCAGGAAAAACCGAAACCCATTGAGAAGGTCGCCACGCCCGGCGCACATACGATTGAAGAGCTGGCAAATTTCCTCGGCGTACCGAAATCCAAGACTTCCAAAGCCGTCTTTTTCATGGCGACCATTCCTCCAGACCCTAAAGGTCTTCAAGGACCTTTAGGGTCTGGACAAGAACAATTCATCTTCGCCGTGCTGCGCGGCGATATGGATTTAAATGAAACCAAGCTGGCAAATGCCATGGGGGCGAAAGAACTGCGACCGGCCACGGAGGAGGAGATCGGGGCAATTGGGTCAGTGCCAGGGTTTGCATCACCGGTTGGCCTGGTAGGGGCGACCCTTGCCGTCTCGCACCGGTGTGCCGCCGGTGTTCGCCTGTCCTGGCGGCCAGGCCAGGGCGGCACGAACGGTGTGGTCGCCCCAGAACCGGTGGCTGCTCCAGGGCGGGGACAAGCCCCGCCCCTACGAATCGTTGCAGACGACTCCATCACCGTCAGCCCCAACCTCGTCGCCGGGGCGAACGAAAAGGATTACCATCTGCTCAACGTGAATTATGGCCGCGACTACACCGCTGACATTGTCGTCGACATTGCCGTGGCGGACGAGGGCGCGGCCTGCCCGGCGTGCGGATCAGCCATGCGCGCCACACGTGGGATCGAGGTAGGCAACATCTTCCAACTCGGCACACGCTACAGCGACGCCCTGGGCTGTTTCTTCGTGAATAAAGATAAAATAAGCAAGCCAGTCATCATGGGCTCGTATGGAATCGGCGTGGGACGATTGCTGGCCTGCATCGCCGAGGAGTATCACGAAGAGCATGGGCTGATCTGGCCGGTGACGGTTGCGCCATATCATGTTCACCTTGTTTTGCTGCGCGGCAAAGGTGATTCCAGGAGCGAAGAAATCGCCGAAGGCCTATATCGCGAGCTACAAGCCGCTGAAATCGAAGTTCTATTCGACGACCGCGACGAAAGCCCCGGCGTCAAGTTCAACGACGCGGACCTGATCGGCTGTCCCATACGCATCACGGTCAGCGAGCGGGCGTCGAGCGCAGGCGGCGTGGAGGTGAAGCTGCGCCACAAAGAGGAAAAGGTCATCGTGCCACTCGAGGAAACGGTAGCACGCCTCAGGTCCGAGATTGCCGCGCTGGAGACTGGAATCGCCGCTCAAGTCATCCCAGTCGAGTACAATGTTCACTGATAACTGATCACTGATAACTGATCACTGAAACCTGATCACTGCTCTTATGCCCGCCATTGACCTCGGTCGCCTCAAAACCCAGGCTGCCCGGTTGATCGAATCATTCGATCAACCAGAAGCCTTCGTGCGCCAACTGCACGAAATGCTCGAGTTCTATACGAACCGCACCATCCGACCGGCGCAAGCGGCCACGCGCGCCTCCCTGCCCAGTTATCACACGCCACAACCCGTGCTGCGGCAGATTGAGAGCGAACTGGAATCCCCGGCCGATCAATATCCGTTGAACGCGATAGCCCTGGCGAGCGCCTTGTGGAAAGCCAGCTACCTGGAGACCCGGTTGTTGGCCTGTCATCTTATTGGTTTCATTCCGCCCGCCTCAGCGATGCCGTTGTTCTCGCTGCTCCCTGAATGGGTGCAACAGTCCAAAGACCCTGAAATCCAGGCCGCGCTGTTGACGGATGCCTTGAAACGGTTGCGCCGCGAGAACTCCCAGGTTCTTCTCCTCTTGGTCGAAGACTGGCTCAAGTCGCCCGATCACAGGGCGCAAATTTGGGGACTGCGGGCGCTGATCCCTCTTCTCGATGAACCGGGATTCGAAAACCTGCCGACCGTCTTCCGCATCCTGCGACCCGCGGTCGAGACCGCCCGCCCGTCCACGCAACTGGACATGCAGGTCTGCCTGGCCGCGCTGGAGCGCATCTCCCTGACCGAGACCTTGCATTTTCTGCGTGAAGTCATCGAGGTCTCGAATAATCCAGAAATGCTGCGCATCCTGCGGCGTATGTTGCCTACCTGCTCGGCTGAATTGCAGACAGGCTTGCGCGAGCTTCTGAGAGAAACCATTTGATTGATGTTTTTTCTGGTATAATTCCAGCCCGTGACTGGTCCCATCGGCGGCCCAACCTGCCGGTCGGGAGACCTGCCAAAAATCTTTATAAGGAGACGCATACGTCATGCTCAACAAGGAAGTAAAAACCAAATTAATCGAGGAGTACCACCGTCACGAAAGCGATACCGGCTCGCCGGAAGTACAAGTTGCTATTCTAACCACCCGCATCAACCAGTTGACTGACCACTTGCGCGCCCACAAACACGATGAGGCCTGCCGCCGGGGTCTGCTCCAGATGGTTGGGCAGCGCCGCAGATTGCTGGCCTACCTGCGCAAAGCAGAGTACCAACGTTACCTGGTGCTGACAGATCAACTAAAGTTACGCCGGAAGTAAAAGGATAAGGTTAGCCCGAGTAGATGGGCAAATGCCCATCTACTCTTTTTATGAACCCACCGGTTGGGAATTGAATAGTGCTGACAACGACAGCGATTGTTGTGACAACGAATGTTGGCCGTTGCCGCCGCTCTTCAGTCCCTGACTTGGCGGGAAATCGTAGGGCGGGATAGAATCCCGCCGATAAACAGGAGAAATTTTATGAAACCCGACACAAAACGCTACACCACCACCGTGGGCAGCCGGACGATTGCCATCGAAACCGGCAAACTGGCTCTCCAGGCCGGTGGGGCCGTGACCGTTCACCTGAACGACACGGTCATTTTTGCCGCCGCCACCATGGGCGACGTGCGCGAGGGCATTGACTTCTTCCCCCTCAGCGTGGACTACGAAGAGCGCATGTACGCCGGAGGCAAGATCCCTGGCTCGTTCTTTCGCCGCGAGGGTCGCCCCTCCACCGACGCCATCCTGACCGCCCGTCTCACCGACCGTCCACTGCGTCCGCTCTTCCCTGACGGCATGCGCAACGAAGTCCAGATCATCATGTATTCGCTTTCAGCGGACGCTGAAAACCCGCTCGACATCCTGGCCATCAACGCCGCTTCCGCCTCCATCATGATCTCCGACATCCCCTGGAATGGCCCTGTTGCGGCCGTACGCGTCGGGCGCGTTGACGGCCAGTTCGTCGCCAACCCCACCTTCCCCGAAATGGATAAATCCGACCTCGACCTGCGCATCGCCGGCACGCGGGATGCCATCCTGATGGTCGAGTGCGGCGCAGACGAAGTTCCCGAAGAAATCATGGTCGCCGCGCTGGAATTCGGCCACCAGGCCATCCAGCCGCTGATCGAATTGCAACGCCAGATGCAGGCTGAGATTGGCAAGCCCAAGCGCGAAGTCACCCTCTACGTACCCGATGCCGATCTGAAAAAGAAAGTATTCGGGCGCGTCAGCGGCGCGATCGGCAGCCTGCTCGACAAGCCTCTGACAAAGAATGAATTTTACGGCGGCATGACGACCCTCAAAGACGAACTGGTCGCCGAGATGTGTACCGTGCCAGACGGCGCTAGCGCAACGGACTACCCGACTCCTGCTTCCGTCCGAGAGGCCTTCGACCAGGCTGAACAAACCATCGTGCGCGAGCGCATCCTGAACCTGGGCAAACGCCCGGATGGCCGCGCCCCGACCGAGATCCGCCCGATCTGGTGCGAGGTCGGATTCAGCCCGCGCGCCCACGGCTCCGGTCTCTTCACGCGCGGCGAAACCCAGGTGCTGACCCTGGCCACGCTCGGCACGCTACGCGAAGCCCAGGAAATTGATACGCTCAGCCCGGTGGACACCAAGCGTTACATGCACCACTACAACTTCCCGCCCTTCTCCACCGGCGAGACAAAAATGCTGCGCGGCCAGAGCCGGCGCGAGGTCGGGCACGGCGCGCTAGCCGAGCGCGCCCTCGAACCGGTCATCCCGTCCGAGGAGACATTCCCCTACACCCTGCGGCTGGTGTCCGAAGTATTCGCCTCCAACGGCTCGTCCTCGATGGCTTCCGTCTGCGGCTCCACGCTGGCGCTGATGGATACCGGCGTGCCGATCAAAGCACCGGTGGCCGGTGTGGCCATGGGACTGGTCAAGGAAGGCGAACGTTTTCAGATTTTGACCGACATCCAGGGCGCCGAAGATCACCTCGGCGACATGGACTTCAAAGTAGCCGGGACAACGAATGGCATCACCGCCCTGCAAATGGACATCAAGATTTCCGGTCTAAGCACTGAAATTATGAAACAGGCGCTGGAGCAGGCGCGACAGGCGCGGCTCTTCATCCTGGATAAAATGTTGGAAGTCATCCCCGCCCCGCGCCCGGAACTCAAACCGCACACCCCGCGCGTCACCACCGTCAAGATCCCTGTGGATAAGATCGGCGCCATCATCGGCCCCGGCGGCAAGAACATCCGCGCCCTGCAAGAAGAAACTGGCACCCGAATTGACATCGAAGAAGATGGCACGGTGTACATTGCGTCCGCTGATGGAGAAAAAGCGCGGATAGCACGTGAACGAATCGAAGCCATCGCCGAGACGCCGCAGGTCGGTCGCATTTACACCGGCAAGGTTGTCCGTATTGCTGACTTCGGCGCATTCGTCGAAATCCTGCCCGGCACCGACGGCATGGTGCACATCTCGCAGCTCGACAGCGAGCGCGTCGAGAAGGTCGAAGATGTTGTCCGGATGGGCGATGAGATTACCGTCATGGTCACCGGCATTGACGCGATGGGCAAGATCCGCCTCTCGCGCCAGGCCGTGCTGGAAGGCTGGACGATCGAAGAAGCCCAGGAACGTGACTCGCGCAAGAGCGGCGGAGGCCGTCCGGGAGGAGGTCGTCCCGGCGGACGCCCTGGCGGCGACCGGCGCGGAGGCCGCGAGGACGACCGCCACAGCGGCGGGTATAAAAGATAATCTACTGGTGTACCCCAGAGAACGTTTCATTGCTGCGCTGGAACGCCGCCCGCTCGCAGGAAGAGTCCCCCATTTCGAGCTGGTCTTCTTCCTGACGATGCAGGCGTTTGGAAAGGTGCATCCCAGCCACAGGTCATACCATCAATGGCTCCAAATGGAGGAAAAGGAACGGGAGCTGCACCGCGTGGATATGGCCGAGATGTACATCGCCACCGCTGAGCGCTTCGAGCACAGCGCCATCTTCCTGCACCCCAATCCCGATACGGAAGAAGAAACCCTCCGCCTGGTTGACCTGATCCGCGAGCACACAGGCAACCGTTATTTCCTGATGCGCCACGGCGACGCAACCCTCGGCATCCCCAGCGGCGAGAATATGATGGCGCTGGCTTGCCACCTGGCCGATGAGCCGGATAAAGTCAAGGCGGAGGCCGGGGCGATGGTGGCCGCGACCCTGGCGCAAGCCGAACGCTATCAAAAACACGGCGGGTTGGATGGCTTCGCCCTCTGCACGGATTATTGTTTCAACGCGGGACCTTTTCTCAGCCCGTCCATGTTTGCCGAGTTCACCGCGCCCTACCTTGCGGGATTGATCCAGGGTTACCGCGCGATGGGCTTTTATACCATCAAGCACACGGATGGCAATATCATGCCAATCCTGGATCAGCTTGTCCAGGCCAACCCCCACGCGCTTCACTCGCTGGATCCCCAGGCCGGCGTGGACATCGCCGAGGTGAAGCGTCTTTATGGGGATAAAGTCTGTCTGATTGGCAATGTCAATTGTGGCACGCTGGACGCGGGCACGGACGAGGATGTAATCGAATCGGCGGGCTACGCCCTCCGTCACGGGATGCCGGGTGGAGGTTACATCTTCTCCACCAGCAATTGTATTTATAACGGTATGCGGCTGGAACGCTACGAGTTGATGCTCGACGTGTGGAGGCGGGAAGGGAAGTATCAGGAATAGTTGCTTGACTTTTCGGGAGGGGTCATTATAATGATTATCAGTGGATGGTGGCCTTTTGCGTTTTAGGTCGAAGGAAGCCGGAATCATGTATCATCTATGAATTTCACCTGCTATAAGCAGCTCGTCAACCGGGCGGCGGTACGCTTGCTGCTGGACCGTATCTATCTCGGTATTAAATACACCGAGCGCGAATAAACCCAGCATTAAACACACTATGCTCGTAGAATCACGAGTTGGGCGGATTAATAGCTATGATCCCACGGCAAAGGAGAGTCAACTGTTATGAAAGTAACCATCATTACAGCAGGAAGTCGTGGTGATGTACAGCCCTATGTGGCGCTAGGAAAGGGGTTAAAGGTAGCGGGGCATACGGTTCGTGTCTTGGCCTCTCAAGATTTCCAAAACCTAATCACGGCCCATGGTCTGGAATTCTTTGATATGGGCGGTAGTATAGAGGCTGTCGCGCAAAGCATGGAAGGTCTTCTGGAGCAAGGGAACTTTATAAAAATCCTTTCGAGTATGGGGCCCGCCGCGCAACGTCTGGTTGGTCAGGCTGCTGTAAACGGGCTGGTGGCATGCCAAGGCTCCGATCTGATTATTGGTGGACTGGGTGGGATTTTTGTAGGGCTGGCCTTATCGGAAAAATTGGGCATCCCCTTTGTTCCGGCCTACTTATATCCGTTTACACCTACCCGTGAATTCCCAAGTGTCTTGTCGCCATTGCCACAGACATGGTTGCCCTCATGGGTCAATAGCCTGTCGCATCGCCTGGCACAACAGATGATGTGGCAGACTTTCCGCGCTGCGGATAACAAAGCACGTAGCCAGGTCCTGCAGATTGCTCCGGCATCATTCTGGGGACCGTTCGTTTCTCTGCAGCAGCAAGAACAGACGATCCTATATGGTTACAGCCCGCATGTTATTCCATTCCCTAAGGATTGGGACGATTTTATCCATGTCACCGGATACTGGTTTTTGGAACCGTCTGCTGGGTGGGAACCACCCATTGATTTTGTGAATTTCCTGCATTCCGGCCCGCCACCCGTCTATATCGGCTTCGGGAGCATGGTCAACAGAAAACCGGAAGAAATAGCTGATCTGGTCTTACAGGCCTTAGCACGCACCGGCCAGCGCGGTGTTTTATCTTCGGGTTGGGGTGGTTTGAAGAAAGATGAGTTGCCAGAGACAGTGTTCATGATTGGCTCAATGCCGCATAACTGGCTGTTTCCAAAAATGGCCGCTGTCGTGCATCATGGTGGCGTGGGTACCACGGCCGCGGGTTTATGGGCAGGCATCCCGGCGATTGTCACGCCTTATTTTGGCGATCAACCGTTTTGGGGGCAACGGGTCTATAAGTTGGGAGTGGGCCCCAGGCCCATTCCGCGCCAGCGTCTAACGGTCGATCGTCTGGCTGAATCTATTCGTTGCGCTGTGTCCGACACGGCGATGCGGGAGAAAGCGACTCGCCTGGGGGAACTCATTCGAGCCGAGAATGGGATTGCTCGGGCTGTTGCAATCATAGAGCAGAATATAGGTCACATGTAGTCCGCCCAACAATAAATCCAGCGGACAGCGGCTTTGCCGCTGAGGGTACGCACCGCTTTGCTAGAAATGCGCGATAATTGAGGAAGCATCTCGCCAGTCTCGCCGCTGCTGCTGAGCCCATCTGTTGGGCGGCAAATAAACCCGGCAAGTAAGAGAAAGAGTATGAAAATAATTCCTGAATTAAGAATTGGCATATTGAATGGATGGATACCGCTCGTGCTCTATTTCATTGGGTTGATTGTCTCTGTATCATTGTATTCAAAAGAAGCTAGGATCTGGCTCTTCAATAATCCCAAAGATGAGAGTAAGAGAGTATTAATGTTTATTCGTCTATGCGGGCAATTGGCAATGATGGCCTATATTGTGATGATGATTATTACTCCTCTGAATATCAATAATCCAATATTTCTTGTGGGTGCAGTAATCTATTCTATTGGCCATATATTTGTAATGAGTGCTCTCCATTATTTTAGAATTACTCCTATTGGCCAACCAGTTGTGGAAGGACCCTATCGTGTCTCGCGTAATCCTCAATGGTTGGGATTATTTTTGGTTCTTTTGGGATCGGCAATAGCTGCTGGAATATGGCTTTATATTGGGATCGTAGTCGTAGTGGGTATCATTTACCACATTCAATTACTTGATGAAGAAACAGCGTGTATAAAGAAATATGGAGAAAGTTATCGCGAATATATGAACCGCATACCAAGATATTTTCTGTTTCTATAATGCTGCCGAGGCAATCCATCGATAAATTGCATACCATAGACAGCTATCGTGTGTACAGAGCATGAATCCCACCAAGGGTGAAGAATTGAACTTTCTGAATCTGTTACTTCAGCATTTCTTCCAATCTCTCTTTTACTCTCGGCCACTCCCTATCCAGGATGCTGAAGTAGACAGAATCCCGGTATCCCCCATCTGGCTGAATATAGTGATTGCGCAAAACGCCTTCCCGCACCGCGCCCAGCCGCTCGATTGCCCGCAGGGAGCGTAGATTGCACTCATCGGCTTTGAACTGCACCCGGATGCAGCCAAGCACCTCAAAAGCGTGCTTCAGCAGAAGATATTTGCACTCGGTATTAACCGCCGTGCGCTGGACCGTGGTTGCGTACCAGGTCCCGCCGATCTCCAAGCTGCGGTGCGGCGGACGGATCTCCAGGTAGCGCGTCGCGCCGATAGCGCGTCCGCTTGCAAGATGAATGACGGCAAAAGCCAGATCGGTACCCACCGCCTGGCGCGCAAGAATATCCCTCACCCAGGCCAGCATCTTCTCCTCGTTGTCGGGATAAACATATAACATGTAGCGCCAGATACGCTCGTCGTGGGCTGCAACGGTCAGATCGGACACGTGCTGCTCTGAAAGCGGCTCGAGCCGGACAACACTTCCAGTCAATGTGACGGGGGCTATTTCCACTTCATTCCTCACTCATTACGTCTCACGTCTCACAGTTTACGTTTCACTTCCCCCGCGTGGGTAAATAGGGCATTCCCGGCCCCTCCACGCCCATCAACTCAGACAGCGCGGCGCGCATGGCAACGCGGTCGTCCCAGGGATATTCGGTAGTACCGAAGCACATGGACTGCTCGGGACCCTTTCCGCAGGCGATGATGATATCACCCTCCCGCGCCAACCGGACTCCCAACCGGATGGCCTCGCCGCGATCTGGGACGCGGAAGAATGTCTTTCCCTCCACCCCTCCCCTCGACCCTTCGACTGGCTCAGGGCGACGCCTGGCGCCGGCTGCCATTTCTTCGAGGATACCCTCCAGTGACTCGCTGCGCGGGTCCTCGGCGGTCAGTACGGTGATGTCGGCCAGCTCCGTCGAAACCTCCGCCATCATGCGGCGCTTTTCTCGGTCGCGCAAACCTGCCGAGCCAAAAATGGCAATGATTCGTCCTTTTTTTTCACCGCGAAGAAGCGTCCCCCAAAGAACGGGAGCAGGCGGGCGCGAAGATTTATTTTTCTCCTTGCGTGCTTTGCCGCTTCGCGGTGAGATTTCGAGCATCCCGCGCACAGTCTCCAATGCCACGCGCAGGGCGTTGGGCGTGTGGGCAAAATCCACGATGGCGGTAAAGGGCTGGCCGAGCTCGATGCGCTCCATCCGGCCCGGGACGCCGGGAAACACGGCGATGCCGCGTGCAGCAGTTTCCGGGTCGAGGCCAAGACCGGCGACAGCAGACGTCAGCGCGGCCAGGCAGTTGGAGATATTAAAGGCTCCGATTAGCTTACTGTTAATGGCTACGCGAAGTTTGTCATTTTTTACTGTAAACTGAAGCCCCGAAGCATCATAGATGATGTTTTCGGCGCGCACGTCCGCCCCCTCCCCTAATCCATAGCTGATAGCAGATGGCTGAAGGCTGAAGGCTGATTGAATAACGGAGGAAAGATACTTATACGAACTATCATCGCGATTGAGCACCGCCAGTCGCGGGTTGCCTTGCGGCTTGACCTGCGTCTCCGCCAGTGACTGGAACAGGCGGGATTTGGCAGCGCGATAAGCCTCGTATGAGCCGTGATAATCCAGGTGCTCGTGGGTGATGTTGGTCACCACGCCGATGTCGAACTCGCAGGCGTCCACGCGGTGCTGCGCCCAGCCGTGCGAAGTGGTCTCCAGCACGACGTGCGTCAGGCCGGCGTCCACCATCATGGACAGGTAGCGCTGTACATCCGGGGCGTCTGGCGTGGTGACGTGGAAACCGGTATCCAGCACCTGGTCGCCGATGACGGCGTTCACGGTCGAGATCATGCCGGCTTTGACCCCGGCCATCAGCAGGATTTGATAAAGGAGGTTCGTCGTCGTCGTTTTGCCATCCGTGCCGGTGACGCCGATCATGGTCAACTTGCGAGCCGGGTAACCATAAAAGGCAGCCGCGAGATGAGCCAATGACTGGCGGGAATTTTCCACCTGGATGTAGGGAACCGCAAGACCAGCCAACGCTTGTTCGCCGACGACCACCGCTGCGCCTTTGGCAATCGCGTCTTGAATGTATTTATGGCCGTCAACCAAGCCTCCAGTGCAAGCGACGAACAGCGCACCAGATTGAACCTGGCGGCTGTCCGCAGTGATCGCGGTGACCTGGCAATCCACACCACTCAAACCCTTGTAAGGGAACGGGAATGAAGAAAAAAGGTCGGACAGCGATATGGGTGACAACGAATTGGGAGGCATGAGATAGTTTTACCACAAATGCACGAAGGCACAAAGAATCTCACCTCTATGTGCCTTCGTGTCAAGTACTTATAGTATTACTGCCAGACATTTGCGTCGAACGCGCAAATCTTCAATTATGTGTCGCTGCGAGCCTTTCTTTCCCGGAAGGACACCGGGACGGTGTGGCGAAGCAGTCTCCCGGCTTGCGAGGGGATTGCTTCGGCGGCAGCCTGCCCTGGCGGGCTAGGCCAGGGAGCACCGCCTCGCAACGACACCCAATTTGGTTGTGGCAGGAAGCTACGCAATGTGATTCAGCGCAGACTCTGGCGCAGACCCTCGAGCTTGCTGGCGACAGAATCGTCCAGCACCTTATCACCGATCTTGATGACCAGGCCGCCCAGGATGGCCGGATCCACGCGGAAGGCGACGGTCGCCTGCGTGCCCATCTTGGCCAGGATGTCCTTTTTCAGTACGGACTGCTCACCGGTTGTCAACGGCAGCGCGCTGGTCACCTCAGCCGAAGCGCCGCTCAGCTTCTCGCCTTCCAGCACGACCACCTTGCCCGACTTGACGCCGGAGAAGAATCCCTCCAGGAGAACGTGCTGCCGTTTCTCGTCCAGCGCCTCACCAATGAGTTTTTGCGCCGCAGCGATTGCCAAGGCAGCCACCTGTCCACGCAAATCGCCAAGCATACGATTGCGCTCTTCGGCGACATCGGCCAGGGTCGCCTCGCGTTCTTTGACGATCTCCTTTTCGGCCTCTGCCTTGACTTCGAGCACGGCTTGTTCGGCGCGATCCGTAGCTTCATTCACGATGTGGGCCGATTTGGCCAGCGCTTCCGCAATGATCTTGGCGGCCTCCTGCTCGGCGTTGGCGCGTGCTTCTGCGGCGACACGGGCATCTTCCTGACCCTGTGCAATGGTATTGCGTCGTTTCTCTAACATATTCGCCAGCGGAGCAAACAGCCACTTGCGCAGGAGGACAAAGACAATCAATAAGCTGAGAATCTGAAGTAACAATAAACCGGGGGTAATCCCAAGCCCTTCCATAAGCATCTCCTACTTAGCGACGAAGAGCAGGACCAGCGCGACCACCAGAGAATAAATGGCCACGGCTTCAGCGAAGGCGATGGCCAGAATCATATTGATCTGTATATCGCCGGCCGCATCGGGGTTGCGGGAAATGCCTTGCATCGCACCGTAGCCCAGGATGCCGATGCCGAGCCCGCTGCCAAACGTACCGACCATTGCCAGACCTGCGCTCAGAAATTTCAGGCCTTGCTTAATTGCCTCTGCAGTAACTTCGTTCATGATTAACTTCTCCTTATATAAAATGTGGCGATATATGACTACGCGTGAGCCGCCTGAGCCTCGCCGTGTTCCTATCCATGTTTACCGTGACCTTTAGTAACAAGGGAGATAAACACCAAGGTCAACATGCCAAACACCAACGCCTGGACCACGCCAAAGAACAGTTCCAGGAAATACAAGCCGAACTGGCTGACCGGCAAGAGCGTCCCCATCACGACCACCAGGAGCGCGCCGCCAAACATAGAGCCGAGAAGACGGAACGAGAAAGAGATGATTTTGGCGAATTCCGAGATTGACTCCAATATACCGACAAAAATATCAATAAATGGATTCATCATGTCGAACGCGTTCACCTCCTCCTGCTTCACCCACATCTTCACCCCCATATTAAAAAACCGGCCAAAGTTCAAGAATTTGCCAAAGTATCGCGGGCCATTGGCTCGCACCCCAAAGACCTGTACCATGAATACTGCGATAAGCGCCAGCGATGCAGTGAAGTTCAAATCCGTAGATGGGGAGCGGAAAAACGGGACAAGTTTATAAGCATTGGTTGTGGCCTCAGTTGCCGTCAATCCGACCAAACCAGGGACAATATCAATTGTCGTATGCCCCGTTTCACCGCTTATCGAAGGCTCTATCAGACCAATGCTTTCCATGCCGGGAAAGAGCTTGAGCAGGTTTGCTGTCAGTACGAGGATGATGATTGTTGAAACCAGCGGGAACACCTGCTTGGCCCACTTCTTGCCGACTGTTTGCTCAACCAAGTTGTAGAGTGCTTCGAAGATCGTTTCAAAAACGTTGGCAATCCCCCTGGAAGGCGACCCGTCTGCTCGAATACCCCGACCTGCAGCCAGCGCCAAAATGATCACGATTGCATCAACGATAACTGTCGTCAAGAGCGTGTTGGTCAAAGAAATGTTGCCCAGCACGGGTAAAGTCACGAGCGGGTGTTCCAACAGGGTCTCGCCAGCAAGCGAGACCTCCGGCCGAGCCGGCTTAACCAACCACATTGAAACCACACCGACAGCCACCAGAAGCAATAAGACGAGCCAGCGGGTGATGTGCCGGGGCTTTTCTTCAATTTTTATCACTGCTGTCTTCCTCCGTTTGGCTGATTGGACCCTGAGGCGATGCAGAGCCAGAACCGATAATTTGCTTTTTCGCTCGATTTACGATCCAAAAGATAAATACCCATGTCAGTGGTACACTGGCCAGGATGAGCAGGATTGTGAATAATCCACTTGTCTGAAAAACACGATCCAACAACAGGCCGGCTATCAATGCTGCAAAGATGATCACAAAGGTAAGACAACCTACCTGAATGGCAACATTGGCTAACACATGCGTGTTGGTATTTGACGAGGAGGGTCGCTTCACCTGTCCCGGCTGGTTCATGGCGGCGAAATTATAACATGAGATTCCGCTCAAGCTGGGGCTTCGCGAAGCACCCCCGAAGGGGGAAGCCCCGTCTGGAGCAATCAAAACAGATTCGCTGCCGCGCCAGTGGCGAGGCCGAACCAGGGACTGAAGAGCACACCAACCAGGATGATGCCGATGGTGAGGACCGTCAACGCGATGGCATAGGGAGGCGAGAGCGGGATCGGGTGTTTCTCCTCATCCTCGCCTTCCATGCGGTACAGATAAACGTATTTCAGCACGGTCAGGTAGTAGTATAGGCCGATAATCGAATTCAGCACACCGACCACTGCCAGCCAGACCCAGCCCTGTTCGATGGCCGCGGCAAAGACGAACACCTTGGCGACAAAACCGCCGAAGGGTGGCATCCCTGCCAGGGATAGGAAGGCGACCAGCATCATCAAAGCCAGGGTGGGGGCGCGACGGCTGAGTCCATAGTAGGCTTTCATGTCATCCGAACCGGCGACGTGACCGAAGGCCGTGACGATGCCAAAGGCTGCCAGGTTGGTCAGGATGTAGGCGATCAGGTAGAAGACTGTGCTGGCCGCGCCCAACTGCGAGAAGGCGACCACGCCGATCATTGCATAACCGGCGTGGGCAATCGAAGAATATGCCAGCAGGCGTTTGATGTTCTTCTGCGTCAGGGCGATCAGGTTGCCGACCGTCATGGTCAGGGTCGCCAAAACGGCCAGGATCAGGCTCCAGTTGGCCGCAAGGGAGGGAAAGGCTGCAATAAAGAGACGCAAAACGACCGCGAACCCAGCCGCCTTGGAAGCCGTGGACAGGAAACCGGCAACCGGCGTGGGCGCGCCCTCGTATACGTCGGGCGCCCAGAAATGGAACGGAAAGAGCGAAACTTTGAAGGACAGTCCGACTAGGATGAGGAAAATGGTTCCAAGCGCAAGCAGGCTAAAGGTCGGGAACGTGGCGGCCAGTTCGTAAATGCCGGTATGACCACTGAAACCGTAGATCAGGCTGAAACCGTACAACAGGACAGCCGAAGTCAACGCGCCGAAGAGCATATATTTGAAGCCCGACTCGGTGGACCTTTCGTCGCCGGTCAGGAAACCGGCCAGGATGTAGAGCGGGATGGAGGTCGTCTCGATGGCGAGGTACAGCATCACCAGGTCGGCAGCGGAGGCCATCAGGGACATGCCCAGTGCCGCGGCCAGGAGCAAGAAATAGGCCTCGGCGCGGCGTCCGACATGTTCCACGTCCATCATGAACAGCGCGGTGATGGCCGCGCCGAAGAGGAAGAACATCTTGAAGGCAAATCCCAGCCAGTCATCGCGCAACATGCCGCCAAAGACCAGGGCTGGTTCTGCGCCAGGGCGGGCAACCGCCAGGCTAACGGCCAGGATGGCGAACAGGCCGCCGGCGGTCAGCCAGCCCAGGTTCAGGCGGCGGCTCTCATCCTTCCAGAACGGGTCGAGGATCAGCACCAGGAGACCGAGCACCAGCAACAGGATCTCTGGCAGGATGGCGAGGATGTTCGAGGGGACAAAAGCAGTCACTTATACACCTCCCAGAAGGCTCAACAAATGCTGGACGCCGGTCTGTACCCAGGGTACCATCAAGGAGGGGAACAAGCCCAGGCTGATCATGATGACACATAAGAAAACCAGGGCGACTTTATCCTGGACGGTGATCGGCCCGATATGGCCTTCGAATTCAGCCGGCATATTGCCAAAGAAGACGCGGCGGATAACCAGCAGGATATAACACGCGGTGATAACAATGGAGATTGCGGCGATGATGGCGACCAGCGGCCTGACCTGCCAGATGCCCATAAAGATGGGGAACTCGGCTACGAAACCTGAGAGGCCGGGCATACCCATCGAAACCAGGCCGCCGATGATGAAGGCCACAGCCACCAGCGGCAGGGGTTTGACCATGCCGCCTAATTTGGGAATATCACGCGTGTGCGCCCGGTCGTAGACCATGCCGACGGCAGCAAAGAAGAGAGCCGTCATCACACCGTGCGAGAACATCTGCACGCCCGCGCCGGTCAGGCCGACGCGCGTCAGCGTGGAGAAGCCCATCATCACCAGCCCCATATGCGAAACCGAAGAGAAGCCGATGACGTATTTGAAGTCGGTCTGCACCATGGCGATGAACGCCCCGTAGACGATGTTGACCAGGGCCAGTCCCATGATGAGCCATGACCAGGATTTCGCCCCTTCCGGCAGGAGCATGATCCCAACCCGCAGGGCGGCGAAGGCGCCCAGTTTCATCAACACACCTGCATGGAACATGGAGACAGCCGTCGGCGCGGCGACGTGGCCGTCCGGCGACCAGTTGTGGAAGGGGAAAATACCGCCCAGGACTGCAAAACCGAAGAAGACGAACGGGAACCACAATTTCTGGAAGGCGGGCGAGAAAGCCGCCTGCTCCAAGGCCAGCATGTCGAAGGTGTGCAGGCCGCTCTGCCAGTACATCGCCAGTACGCCGATCAAGGAGACGACCGAGCCGATGAACAGGTAGAGGGTCAGCTTCATGGCCGCGTACTCGCGCGTCTTGATCCAGCCCCAGATGGCGATGAGCAGGTACATCGGGAAGACGGCAATCTCGTAGAAGAAGAACAGCATGAACAGGTCGAGCGA
>JALHUM010000029.1 GCA_022865905.1 Anaerolineales bacterium
AAAATCCATACTAATAACAATGACCGCCTTCGCTTCATAAATAGGTGGGCGAAGGCAGTGATAAATCCACCCTCCTATCCCTCCCAATACGGTAAGGAGCACGATGATCCACCAGCGTGCAAAGGTGCGCTTGGCAGCTTCGAGGGGAGAAAATTCTTGTTGATTATTCATTTCGAGAGATTACATCAGGATTGTGAGGTCCTACGCCCGAGAAGGAAAAGAGCCACGAGGCCTGCACACAATACTACCCCAAAAATTGTGGTTGCTAACCAGGGTGTCAGGGACAATGCTATGAATGCCAGAAGGCTAAGAGCCAGGGAGCCTAGGTGAATTGTCACTACGGCCCGATTAGGGTCTACACCGAGGGCAACCAGGCGGTGGTAAGTATGGGATTGATCTGCTGAAAAAATGGACTTATGGCGGCGCAGACGGGAAATAACTACCAGGGTCGTGTCAAAGATGGGGATACCTAGAACCATAATCGGGACGAACCAGGATGAACCTTGCGGAAGGTTTTCAGGCGTATAGATCATCGCAACTGCTGCCAAAATAAATCCTAGTGTTTGAGCACCAGCGTCACCGAGGAAAAGACGAGCGGGGGACACGTTGAAAAAATACAGGCCGATGCATATCCCCAGACAAACTGCACTGAAATTCGCCAAGGAAATTTGCTGGGCAACCAGCGCCATACCCATGAAGAAGGCGAAAGCGATCCCCCCTATTCCAATGGCCAATCCATCCATACTGTCTACCAGGTTGAATGCATTGGTGATTCCCACAAACCAGAAGATAGTCACCCCCCAGTTTAAAACAGTAATCATTTTATCGCTTAGAAAAGGAATGGGAAAACCTCCAAGAAAACGGACTGAGACATCTGAAGCAATCAGTAAAATGGAGGCCAGGATCTGCCCGGCTAATTTTTGAGGAGCAGATAGCCCTTTTGCATCATCCCATAGGCCAAATAAAAAGACGATGGTAGCGGCGGCCAAGAGCGTTGAAATCGGCTTTTGCCATAAGTGAAATAATGGTATGAGAAGAATTAGGCTCAGAGCGAGGACGATTCCTCCTGCCAGTGGCGTGGGCAAGTGATGTAATTTATGTGAGGCGCTGCCGGGTATATCTACGAGTCTCATTCGTCTGGCTACCCATACAGCCATAGGTCCCAGAGCCAAAGCCATCATTATACCCAAGGCGTTTTCCTTGAGCAAACCAATAATCTGCATGAACGAAATAGACATGTGATTACCCTGGCAATTTCACAAAAATTGATAAACAGAAAGTGTCTGGGCGATGATTTGTACTATCGAAGACTCTATTACAGCGAATCTCTGCCTCGGTTTCCCATTTCTGGTCGTTCAGGTGGGTTTATTACTAATAAGCGTATAGAACTGCCTTATCTACCCATCCCCACCATTCTACCACAGCCTCTCATTCCCACTCTTGGACCTGCGAAAGGGAGTGGCTATCCGATGGTCTTGTGGGTTAATAGGTGGCATGAGCCGATGTCCAAAATGCCAAAGTGCTGAACGATAGAATCGTTCCGGGAAGACTGCTGCCGGAAGTCACCGCTATCAGTTTGAGCGCTGTGACTGTAAATACACGCCGGGGAAGAAACCCCTGGGCTATGCTCCTGAATCATGTCAACATGCGGTGTAGTTGACTGGGGCATATACACCGGGGGGCGCTATGTGGGCGAGTTCGCCATCGGCACCAACTACGAGATTGACCACTTCTCGCACAACATCCTGTTCGACGAGAAGATCGGCGGCACCTTCCACATGGCGCTCGGCGCGGGCTACCCTGAGACCGGCTCACGCAACAAGAGCATAATCCACTGGGACATGATCTGCGGCATGGGCGAAGAAGCCGACATCAAGGTGGATGGGGAAGTGCTCTACAAGAACGGGCAGTTTACGTTCTAATCGCCAATCACGTTTTGCAATGAAGCTGGCATAGCCACTTTGGTCTTTCCGCCTTTTTTGAAGCGGAAGTCGCATTTCGGAGCGCCTTCGGCCAGCGTCTGTGTGCGCATCAATCCCCAGCCGAGGGCGTCGCTGTAGAGAATGTCCACCGGGCAAAGGTAAGGAGAGAGTTCGGGCGCGCCTTGTTTCGCCAGAAATTTGCAGGAGGCGCACTCGAGG
>JALHUM010000030.1 GCA_022865905.1 Anaerolineales bacterium
CCTTCTTATTTAAAGAAGATACAAATTGCTGAATTAAAGATCGGCTTGAGCGAACACTATCTTGTACCGGCCCGCGCCAGGGGAGCAAGGTGCCCCTCCATTTCCTGATACAGCCAGCAGCGGGCGGTGTGAGCCGGAACGACCTCGATCAGATCGGGTTCGACTTCGGTGCACATTTTCAACTGGTGCTCAACGCGAGCGCGGCAGCGGGGAGCAAAACGGCAGCCCGGCGGCAGGTTGATAAGGTTGGGCACGTTGCCAGGGATGACGTCCAATTTCTCTTTGATTTTCCCCAAGACAGGGATGGAGCCCATCAGGCCCTGCGTATAAGGATGGAGAGGTTTCGCGAACAGGGTCTTGACTTCGGCCTGCTCTACGATCCGGCCGGCGTACATCACGGCGACGCGTTCAGCCATCTCGGCGATCACGCCCAGATCGTGCGTGATGAGGATGACCGAGGCGCCAACCTTCGTGCGCAGGTCACGCATCAGGTCCAGGATTTGAGCCTGGATGGTGACGTCCAGGGCCGTGGTCGGCTCGTCGGCGATCAACAGTTCGGGCAGGCAGGCCAGCGCCATGGCGATCATGACGCGCTGGGCCATGCCGCCGGAAAGCTCGTGAGGGTAAGATTCGGCCCGTCTCTCGGGCTCGGGGATGCCCACCATCTTCAGCAGCTCGATGGCGCGATTCCAGCCGGCCTCTTTGCCCAGGTCCTGGTGAATGTTCAAAACCTCACCGATTTGGCCGCCTACCTTGAATACCGGGTTGAGCGCGGTTTGCGGTTGCTGGAAGATCATCGAAATGCGGTTGCCGCGCACATGCGTCATTTCGTTCTCGGTCAATTTCAGCAGGTCCTGGCCGTCAAAGACGATCTCGCCTTCGAGCACCTTGCCAGGTTGGCTGATCAGCCGCATGATCGAGAGCGCAGACACGCTCTTGCCGCACCCCGACTCGCCCACCAGGCCAAGCACCTCGCCGGGAAACACTTCGAAATCCACCCCGTCTACGGCTTTGACAACGCCATCTTCCGTATAGAAATATGTTTTTAGGTTTTTTACTTCCAGCAGAGGCGCCTTGGTTGTCACAGCTATCTCCTGAAGTTTGGAATGTGCCCATTATGGTAGCTTGTAGTACAAGCTACCATTATAGCAAATTTCTCATCGGCGCGCACATCAGATTGGGAAGTAAGAACTGAAATAATGCAATGTGACAGTCACCTCGGAAGTGACTGTCACATTTAGGCCGAAAGATTTTATATCGTCACCTGTTCTTTAGACCCTCCCCATCAACCGCCTGGGAATCCTTCTTTCTGTATAAACGAACGGAATAAGCCGTAAGGACCACGCCAAGGAGCACTCCAGCCACTCCTGCCCCAAAGGAGAAAAAGCTCAACGGGAAAGTTGGCACGATGATCCCTAGAACCATCAAAAGGGGCAGGATAAACCCCAACAGAACCAGGATAAAGCCGATCAGGTCTCTCACAGGTATCTTCTCGCGATCATCAGTTATCACCGTGTGGAATGTCACTTTTTATCTAGAAATGGCACGATGTCAAGAATGCGCGGGTTGAGAATACGCTCGAGAGCAGAACCGAGCATGGCAAACGCAAGACTTGTAAGCAACAGCAGGGAAATTGGTTCCAACACCCAAAACGGTGAACCATATAATGCTCCGTTCGCTAGTCCGTCGTAAATGATACGTCCCCACGTTGGATAGTTTGATTTGATATTAAAAAACCCCAGTGTAGCTTCCCAAAAGATGAAGCTTGGCACCTGTGTCACCAATTGAGGAATCAACACCGGCATGATACGTGGCAGAAGATATTTCATGATGATCCTGAAATTGCTTGCCCCATACGAACGCGCGCTTTCGATATACGGCGCTTCCTTCGCTTGCAGGAGCGCCGATCGAATAATTTTGATGGGAGAACCAAAGGCGTTGATGACAACCACGATTCCCAACATGATCCAAATATTGATGTTAAAAAGCACATTTGCCAGAACGGCGATCGTCAAGCCGGGCAACACCATGTTAATTTCAGCCAGTCTTTGGATCAAATTATCAATCCAGCCGCCATACCATACGCCGATGGCTGGCAACAACATGGCTACAAGGGTGGTAATGACCGTCCCCACCAAGCCAATGAGCAATGCGAATGGCATTCCCCAAAACAAAGGCACAATCAGATCCCGGCGCCCGTAATCTGTCCCTGCCATTCCATACACCTGCCCTAGTAGAACAAACTGCGCCTGAAGATCGCTGTCCTGCTCAAAGAGCAGACTCTTGATCGTCAGTTGATATGTCCCGTGCTGCGGAGCAGGCTGGGCGGAACCCGGTTCGGCAAAGAGCAGAGTGAAAACAGGTGTTGTATATTGCCCGGTATATAAGAACCAATTATTCCATTCAGGATATTGGTTGAGAAGTTGAAGGGGGATAATACTTGATTCAAAATCATAACTTGAGCTTGGTTCTGCAATTGTTCGTCTGAGTTCGAGGCTCCTGCCATCCGGGTACTTCCATTCAAGCGTAACAAATGGGAGTTTCTCATAATAAATGGGGTCGAAGTAAAGAAAAATCTCGCTTGGGGTTTCCCTGTAGGGATAATCAAATGTGAATGTAGTTGTTTTTTCGATCCAGCCGTTATCCAGCGTACGAAAGGATACATTGGCTTCCTTGCTATTTTTATCCATGATAAGTGTCGAAAGCCGCGGGGGATTACTGAACAAATTTACCCATTCAGGCATGGCCGTGCGCGGGATGTAACTGCGGCCTGGCATGCGCTTCTGTTCATAATCCTTTCCAATTTGCGCGTATGGGAAGGCGGTGACTGCGTATATCGATCCAGCAAGTAATAAGACAATAATCGTCAGTCCAAAGATGGCGGATGGGTACCTGCGAAGTTCCTGGAAAAACAACCTGCTCCTCTCGCGAAGGTCGAGGATGGATCCTTTGAAATTATCCGCCACCTGAGCCCATGAAATTTTCCTCCTCTTCGCGGGACCTTGGGCCTTGATCCCGTAATCCTGGTCTCTCCCCTTCCTCCAGTTCTTGAAGCGCCACCTCCGCCTCGCGCCTCTCGATTTCACTCTCTCCTGGGTAAGCATTTCATTATTTGCCCGAAGAAGGCGAATGCGTGGGTCAACAATTACATAGACAAGATCAAGTATGAACACAACAGCCCCAAGTAAATAGGCAAAGATGACCACGATTCCCACTGCAATAATTAACTCGCCCGGCTCCATACTCTCTCCCCAGAAATTGGGCAGGGCTTCCTTGATGTACAACCAGCCCAGCCCCGGCCAACGGAAGATCGCCTCCAGAGCCATGCTCAACTGCCAGAAACCGATCAAGCTGGTTGCAAAACTCGTAATGACATAAGGCAGCGCAGGCCTCAGAATGTATTGCCTATTCAGCAGCTTGGATGGCAATCCCTTGGCTTGCGCGAGTTCGATGTAATCCTCCTCAGAATAGATGATAAAAAAGGTGCGCCACGCATACACTACCTGGAAAAGCAGGCTAAGCGCAATGGCAGTAACCGGCAAGATCATGTGTTTGGAAAGGGCCAACACATACTCGATCGGGTTCCCGGGCGCGCCGGAGTCGAACATGCCGCCGAAAGGAAGCCAGCGCAACTGAAACGCAAAGATGGAGATCAGTAAAATGGCAAACACCCAGCTTGGCACGGAAGAGATCGGCGAAAGAATTGCAAACAGCCTGTCGGCCCGGCTCCCATAGTTCCGCGCCAGATACAGGGAGAGCGGCATGCCGAGCAGGAGTACCAGTAGATACGAGACACCGGTCAGCAATAATGTATTGGGCAGGTACAGTACGATGATGTCGCGGGCACTGCCCTTTATCTGGGTTGAAAAGGCTGTAAAACCCGATCCAGACCTGTTGCCCAGCTGACCCCAGTCAAAAGTGAGTGCCTTTATGGTCCAGAGCAAATAACGTGGCAGGTAGGGAAGATTTAACCCCGTCTCGTTGCGCAATTTCTCGGTCAGGGCAGCCTCTTGTTCCTGATCGGAAAGCCCTGGGAATAACTGGTTGATAGTCCCATTGCTGATATCGGAGCGCACAACCAGATAGATTTGCGATTCGAGGCTCGTTTCGAACGGGGAAACAGGCGGTCCAAGCCCACGCCGCGATGGCTGGTTCGCGATCATTACAGTGATAAAAACCCCGATAAAAATGGTCACTGCAATAGTCAATAGCTTGCCAGCCAAATACATTAATGCTCTCATGAAAGGCCGGGCGCGTGGAGGCACGGACGGGATTTGATCGTTGAAGATCAACTTGGTCATTCTCATTTTGGATAATTATGCAATACCTGATGGATGTGGATTCAACTCATAAGTGCAACAAAAGCGGTTGAAGGAGAGGTAAGCTGAGGTAGCATAGGCTCCCAGAGCGCCAAGTTAAAGGAGCACTTATGAGAACCTACACCCAGCTTACCCAGGAACAAAGATACAAGATTTCTGCCTTGAAGAGAATGGGACATAGCCGAAACTAGATTACCCAAGTGGTTGAAATGCACAGATCTACAATCAGTCGAAAGTTGCATCGGAATACAGGTGAGCGCGGCCATCGTCCAAAGCAAGCCCACGAGAAAGCGAGCGGTCGCCGAACGAATATCTGCTTATTTCAACACCCTCTACACTTCAACAACGAAAATATCTTTAAAAAACTCGCCGGTAAAGAACCGGCGAGAAATGGGATACCAACGCGAAGAAAGTCAATCTTGCCGCTTGTTCTTGAGTGCGTCCCTCTCCTCCGCCCGTAAATCCTTTCCTCTGTTCATGCGGACGTGATAAGCCGCGCCGATGAGTCCCAGTAACAGGCCCAAGACGGATGACCCATAGGAAAAGAAGTTCAAGAAGAAGGTTGACTTGATGATCTGGACCACCATCAGCAGGGGCAGGATCACACCGATCAAAACCAGGAAAAAGCCGATGAGAATCAGGTTCGGAAATTTATTGGGATTCATTTAAACAACCAGCATGAGACGAAGTGACCCGGTTCGGGCTCATACTCAGGTGGTTCATCCACCTCACACAGCCCGGCAATTGCCCTGGCGCAGCGCGGGTGGAAACGGCATCCCGGCGGAGGCGTGATCAGGCTGGGTGGTTCACCTGGCGGTACTTCCTTGAACGAAAGCGCATTCCTGGCATCCGGGTCAGAAGTACCCTGCAAGAGGGCGTGCGTATAGGGATGCAGCGGATTCTGTAACAATGGGTCAACTCTGGCTTTTTCGGCTATCCGGCCTGCATACATCACGAAGATGCGTTCGGAGAAGTAGGATACCGTGGCGAGGTCGTGGGTGATGTAGATCACCGACAGGTTGTGCTTTTGCTGCAAACCTTGAAACAGCTTGAGAATTTCCACACGCACCGAAGCATCCAGCATGGAAACCGGCTCATCGGCCACCAGGAGCTTGGGTTCCATGGTCATGGCACGCGCGATCACCACGCGCTGCTGCTGCCCACCACTGAGCATGTGCGGATATTTATCCCAGTAATCTTCGACCGGGTGCAATTTGACCTCTTCCATATCATTGCGGACGCGCTGCTCCCGTTCTTCTTTGCTCCTTACACCCCCAATGATGAGTGGTTCTTCAAGGATGCGTTTTATATTCATGAAAGGCGCAAGGGCTCCGTATGGATCTTGCTGTACATAACCAACCTGCGAGCGATACCACTTCATTTCATTGGAATCCAATTCACTAAGCTTTTTTCCATCAAAAACGATCTCGCCCTTGGTGGGTTGGTGAAGTGCCAGGATGGTCTTCATCAGGGTGGACTTTCCACATCCGCTCTCGCCCACCACCGCGATAGCCTCGCCATGTCCCAGGTCAAAAGAAACCCCGTCTACAGCATGCACATAACCGGCATGTCCCAACCCAAACCGTCTCAATTCAAACCAGACCCGCAGCTCCTGGACAGACAGTAAGGCATCTGGATGATCACTATGCACTTTATCAGTGCTCAATTCTTTAACCTCAACAGACATGACATGCTCCTATACTCAAAGGACGGGTACACGTGATCACGTATACAACCAGCACTTCACCTTGCGACCATCCTTCTCGATCGTAGGTGGATCTTGCTCGCATTTATCAAAGCGGGCGCGACAGCGCGGCGCAAACCGGCACCTTTCCGGCAGGTTGATCAGGCTGGGCGGCTGACCTTCGATGAAATCCAGCACCTTCTTGCCTCTCAGGGTTGGCACACTCGCCATCAATGCCTTGGAATACGGGTGGAGGGGTTCAGCAAAGAAGCGGGAAGCATCTGCATATTCCACGATCTGCCCGGCATACATCACCGCCACATCATCCGCCAGTTCACTGGAAGTGGCGATGTCATGCGTGATCAGGATGTAACTCGTCCCCAATTCCTTCTTGGTGCGCTTGAGGACATTAAAGATATTCGCCTGGGTCAACACATCCAGGGCGGAAGTGGGCTCATCCAGGATGATCAAATTGGGTGAAGTCACCAGCGCCATGGCAATGGCAACCCGCTGGCGCATGCCACCGCTCAGCTCAAAGGCATATCGGTTCAAGAAACCTTCCGGAACACCCACGTGCTGGAACATGTTCTTGGCCTGAAGCAGGGCTTTTTCTTTATTCACACCCAGGTGGATCATGGCCGGTTCGGCTACCTGGTCTCCCACCCGGAGCACCGGGTTCAGGGCGTTCATGGCCGCTTGAGGCACCATGGACATACCCACCCAACGTACATTCAGGCGGTATTCTTCATCGTCCAGGGCCATGGTATCCGAGCCTTCCAGCAAAACCTTGCCGCTGTATTTGGACACATTACGTGGAAGAAGGCGCAAAACGGCCTTGGCCAGCGAACTCTTTCCACAACCAGATTCACCCAGGATCACCACGGCTCGGTTGTAATCCAGGGCAAAATCCACGCCATCCACCGCCTGGACATCGCCCAGGCGGGAGTTAAAATATAGAAACAGCTTTTCTATGCGTAAAAGTTTATTGTCTTGTGTCATCGCGTTATATATCCCTCAATCTAGGATTGAAGATGCGATCCAGTGCGAATCCAAGCATTGCAAAGCCAAAGCCGGTGATCATCAACAATATCGCAGGCTCCAGCACCCAGTAATAGCGCCCTTGGTAGAGCGCTCCATCCGCGAATGCATCATTGATAACTTTTCCCCAGGTAGGCAGGACCGGGTCGCCCAGGCCAAGAACCGCCAAGGAGGCTTCAAGAAATACAAAGGATGGGACGGAGGAGACCAGGGCCGGGATCAACAAGGGAACCATGCGCGGGATCAAGTACGAAAAGATGATGCGTGAACTCGAGGCGCCATACGCACGGGCAGCCTCAATATAGCTTGACTCTTTGGATTGCATGAAAATGGCGCGGTACGTTTTAATTGAACCAGAGAAGATACTCAGGAGGATGGTAACACTCAACATCAGCCAGATGCTGCGCGAGAAGAAGGTGCCCACCATGATCAAAATAGCCAGGAACGGCAGGACCAGGTTCACTTCTGTGATGCGCTGGATCAATTCATCCAACCAACCCCCATACCAGGTGCCGGCGGCGGCGATGACCATCGTCAGCAGGGATGTTCCCAGGGCGGCGAGCAGGCCAAAAGCCAAAGCGATCGGCGTGCCATACAACAAGGGTAAAAGGAGATCGCGGCGATATTTATCGGTTCCCGCAGCTCCAAAAAGTTCTCCATGCAACACAAATTCAGCGTCAATGGTTGCATCCTTCTCAAAGGTTGTACCGGCGATCACAAGTTGATACTGGCCTTTTAAGGGTGCCTGTGTCGAGGATTCGGGATCCACAAAAAGGGCCTGCATCACATCTTCGGTCTTGAGTCTTTTTTGAAGCTTTTGATCCTGGGAAAACCGGAAGGTCGTAGTGTGGTCTGCAATGATATCGGCAATCCGGATCGTTCTGCCATCCGGGGTGATCCAGCTCACGGAAACAAACGAAAATTTCTCTTTAAATTGCGAGGTGAAATAGATCATCAATTCCTGCGGGACACCATCGTAGGCATAATCAAAAGAGTAAGTGATATCCACAGTGGAAATATTCGGGTCGCTGCTGGGAGTGGTAGTCTTCAACATACTCCCATCCGTTGAATTCACTTTAAAAGACACCGGTTGTTTCTTGTTCGAAAAATAGTTAAACCAGGCCGGTGAGGCGTATTTCGGGTTTTGATACCAGACCTCCTCCCCTCCCCGCCAGAGACGGACTGCCTCGCTGTATGGAATTGTAACCAGGGCGTAAATGGAAACACCCAACAGGAAGAGGATGATCACCGATCCCAGGATGGCGGATGGATAACGGAGAAGATCGCGGATGGAATTTTTAAGCGCACTCATTTTGAACCTCCACCGCCAGAACCGACTTTGACGCGTGGATCAACCAGCGCATAAACAAAATCGAGCAGGAAGACTGTGATGGCGAGCAAATAGGCATAAATGATCGTTGATCCAACGATCACCGGGGTGTCAAAAAAACCAATCGCCGAGAAGAGGGTTCTACCCAGGCCGGGCCACAGGAAAACCGTTTCGGTAATTATGAAACCGGTCCACAGCGTGATCAACAGCAGGGCAAAATTCGTGATGATGGTTGGCAGGGTGGGTCGGAGAATGTAGCGGCGCTCAACGTCACGCTCGGACAGACCCTTGGCTTTAGCCATTTCCACATAATCTTCGCTGGAGTAGATGAGGAAAAAAGTCCGCCAGTTGTAAATGCTGATGAAAATTGAGCTGATGATCACAGCAGAGGCAGGCAGGATGAGATGTTTGAGCACACTCAGGCCATAATCGAGCGGATTATCTGGTGAGGGCGAATCAACCAGCCCTCCAAAGGGCAGGATCCTGAATATGGCCGCAAAGATGAGTATTAAAAATATGCCATAAAACCAGGGGGGCGCGGCTGATGTCGGTGAAAAGGCGATCATGATCTTATCCCAAAAACTGCCATACTTTCTAGACAGGGAGAGGGCAATATAAACACTTGCAAAGAATAATAACAGACTTGACGAACCAGTTAACAGGAGCGTAGCGGGAAGGCGTTCGAGCAGGATGAGGCGCACTTCCTTTGAGCCTTGATCACTTTTCATGTTTATGGCGCGGCCCAGGTTCAAAGTGAGGGCATTCTTGAGGTATCTCATGGAGCGAACCGCAAAAGGCTGGTCCAGACCCAGCCGTCTCTCCTCGGTTGCGATTTTTGTTTTAATGAGGTTCGCTTTGGCCTCGGTGGACAAGCTGCGGTAGTTAGGGTTCGCCAGGATAGCCTGGGTGGTATTATCACGGATCTCATTTCGCATGATGGTGTCCACATATCCGCCCATGTTGGCGATCAAAATGGTCAGGTAAACACCGATCGTGACCGTGATCATCATCGAAACAAGTCTGAGCAATGAATACCTGAAAACGCGATTAAAGGTACTATTTGTGCGTGTTTTTCCTTCAGACTTGGGATCGGGCTCTGATGAAACTATTTTTTCAGAGGTCATATCATTCTCACTGTTCCTATTAAGTATGGAGGGGCAAGGTTTTACCCTTGCCCCTCTTCTTCAACTTAAGTATGGAGGGGCAAGGTCTTACCCTTGCCCCTTTTTTCAACAAGCAGAACTAAAACTTACGGAACGACCACATAGTCAAGCGATGTGAAGGCAGGGATGGCAACGGGGATAAGAACCGCGGCCGCTTCGATACTGCCGGTGCCAGCCACGAGCGTGGCAGAAACATCAGCAGGAATGGTGAGGGTGAATACACCCTCGTCAGCGGTAGCCACGCCAGCACCCACGTACACGGTCTCGCCCTTGTCATTATAGAGCAGGAATTTCATCTCTTTGACGTCGGCTGTCGGGTACGCATCGCCGGTGTTCCTATTGGTTAGGGCAACGGTAAAGACGGTTTCTTCACCAATCTTGACCTGGGCGGGGCCATCCAGTGCAGCTTCACCCATGGGTGCTACACCAAATTTGGACCAGCGGTCAGCCAGGTCGGGGAAATCGGGATTGTTCTTGACCACAGCGGTGAAGCCGTTGAGATCGACAGAGGCCAGGTAGTAAGGACCGGTGCCAACCCAGAAGTGACCGCGGGCAGCGTACCAGGCCTTGAGGGCAGCATAACGGGCGGTGGCATCTGCGGCGGTGATGTAGGCGCTCATAGTGGGCGCATACGGGATGGTGTTAGCGGCAATAGCCAGATCGAGGTTCGTGGCCAGGATTTCCAGGCTCGGACCGCCAATGAGGCTCATCCATTCAACCTCTTTCAGATCGGCCTTGCCGGTCGAATAAGCCAGTTCGCCAGCGCCATCGGCCAGGTTGCCAATGGCAATATTCTGCCAGGGGGCTTCGCCTTGGGCATAAAGTGGCCACCAAGTGGTTACATCCAGCTCTGCATCCGCAAAGTAGTTGTCATCCCAGGTGGCGATCGTCAGCGGGTCGGTGGAGAGGATCTGGACACCCTTGAAGTGGCTCAGGAAGGCTTCGAAGTTTCCAACAGAATCTGCATCGTAGATGGCAGCTTCTTCTTTACTGCGATCAAAGGTCATGATCATACTCATGACGAAGTCAGCCACAGACACGTAACTGCCATCATGCCACTTGACGGTTGTGAACAGATCGGCCGGGTAGTAAATGACAGATTTTGTCTTGGCGGTCAGGCCATCGGGGAACTTCTCGCCAGCGGTGATGAACACCTGGTTGGCGGCATCCCAATCAACCCAGGCATCTGCAGGCACAGTGATCGTGTCCTCGAAGGACAGGTTGACCCAGTCGAGGTTCGTGCCAACGGGCAGGCCTGTCTGAATGACTACATCCGCACTCTCGGCGCGCAACGGCCAGGCCAGGCCGGTATAGGGATCGGGCATTAAACCACGGCTAGCGGTAGCATTCTGTATCCAGGCACTTCCCACCCAGTTGGCGCCGTCGACCGGATTCCAGGGATCGGTGAAAAAGGTATCGGTGGAGCCGTTCTTTAGTTGGCCACCTTCCACACCTGAGAAACGCAGGTTGTAGGGCCCCATGAAAGTGGTCTCGACACCCGCACCCACATCAGCACTGACCTCGAGGTCGCAGTTGAAGGGTGCATAGGTTTGCAGGTCAACGATCCACGTCTGGAGAGAATCCTGCACGGAGAGCGGCAGGGCCTCGACCATCAGGTCATGGCGCTCCTGGAGGGTGGTGAAGTTGCCATTTGCCAGGTCATCGCCGACCTGTTGGAAGACAGGATCGACAGCATTGTCAAGAAACAGCGGGATGCCCTGGGCACTGCTGGGCAGGTACATTTCCTGGAAGATGGACTTCTCGTCGCGGTTCAAGCCGCTGGCGCCCCAACCACCCGTGTACAAACTCCACAGACCGTCACTGGGTGTAGAGCCGATCCACAGGGGAGAGAGCTCGGAGGATTTCTTTTCCTGGCGTTCGATGGTGAAGCCGACAGCTTCCATCTGGGTGGCAAAGTAGTTACCCATGACCAGTCGGGTGCCGTCACCATCGTTGCGGATCAGGAAGATCAAGGTGACAGGCGCGCCATTGAACATGAATTTGCCGTCTGCGCCCACGGTTGCACCCATGGCTTGCATTTCAGCGACAATGATCTCCTTGCCCTTGTCGAAGTTGTAAGCATAATAAGCTTCGAGGCCGCGGGCGACATCGATCACACCGGTGTAATCCACCAGTTGAGTGGTCAGCGGAAATAATTTTGGCAGGGCGCCGCCGGCAAAGACTTCCTGGTTGATGTAATTGCGGTCGATAAGCCAGTTCGTCGCTTCGCGGATCTTGCGATTCATAAAGGGGTTCAACCTGGTGGCGTCTGTGAAGACAGCCGGGTTAAACATTAAAGAGTAGTAAGTGCCATAGGATTGTGTGTAGCACAAATTGGCAGCCTTGATTTCGGCAAGTTTGTCGGCAGCCAGACCATAGCTGAAAAGGTCAACGGCTCCCGCGCCGATTTGTGTAATGGCTGATTGAGCATCGACAACTGAATAATCGATCTCATCCAGCCAGCCGCCGTGGCGGGTGGTGGGGGGAACGGTCGGTACTGCGGTCGGTGCTTCGGTCGGGGCTTCGGTCGCGGCAGGGGGTTGGGTAGCAACGGCCGTCGGCTCAGGCGTAGGCGTTGGGCCGCAGGCTCCCAGTACCATGCTGGCGATAAGCAGCACGCCGAGAACTAGAATTAAGCGTTTTTGTAACATTGTCTTTCTCCTCCAAAGAATATATGGTTTGAACAGAGTAGGGTGAAATACAAAATACTAGCAAGTCGAGGTCTTTTCCTGAAGCATCACCTCCTTTGCATAGAGTGGCAATAATCCCCGGCTGTCAGAGCATCGATCTATTCGCCAGGGAGGACTATAAAGAAGATTAACACAAGATAAATAAAAAGTCAAGTGTGCGCATTGGCACAGTGGCAAATCCCTGAGGAGCGATTCTGTCAGTGGGGCTTCTTCGTTCGCAACAAATCCCACCGAACTGCATCTAAACCACAGCCCTAATTCCGGTATAATCCCACCGAAATTATCTATAACATTGTCATTGCAAGCCTGTGAAACGGGCTAAGCAATCTCTCCGCCCATTCGAGGATTGCTTGCACAGCACGCTTCGCGGTCGTCGCTGCGCTCCTCGCAATGACACTAAATTAGGAGAGCAAGACATGGCATACAAGCAAGTCGAAGTCCCCGCGGGCGGGGCAAAGATCACGATCAAAGATGGGAAGCTGCAAATCCCCGATAATCCGATCATCCCCTTCGTGGAGGGCGATGGCACCGGCCGCGATATCTGGCGCGCCTCTGCCCGCGTGTTCGACGCGGCAGTCAAGAAAGCATACGGGGGCAAGCGCAAGATCCACTGGATGGAAGTCTACGCCGGCGAGAAATCGTTCAAGTTGTTCAACACCTGGCTGCCCGACGAAACCGTCCAGGCCTTCACCGAATTCCTGGTCGGCATCAAGGGGCCGCTTACTACGCCCATCGGCGGGGGCATCCGTTCGCTCAACGTGGCCCTGCGCCAACTGCTCGACCTGTACGTCTGCCAGCGGCCGGTGCGCTACTTCAACGGCGCCCCCTCGCCGGTCAGGCACCCCGAAGCAGTGGACATGGTCATCTTCCGCGAGAATACCGAAGACATCTACACCGGCATCGAGTTCAAGTACGGCACGGACGAGAATCGGAAATTCAAGCACTTGTTCAGGGAGGCCTTTCCCAAGGAATATGCCAAAATCCGTTTTCCCGAAACCGCCGGGGTGGGCATCAAGCCGGTCTCGGTCGAGGGAACCGAGCGTCTCGTTCGCGCCGCGCTCCGCTGGGCGTTAGAGAA